>NZ_JBEPEQ010000039.1:0-46268 GCF_040300925.1 Micromonospora sp. NPDC000207 | reverse complement strand
GCCACGGTGAGCGCAACGGCCGGGACTGCGGCCGCCGGGGCCCCGACGACCAGGGGCAACGGCAGGGTGAGCGCCCCGGCGAGGACCATCACGCTGGCCACGATCCGGCTGGTCGCCCCGCCGAGGACCTCCCCGGGGCGGACCTGCTCGGCGCTGGCCCAGGCCCGCAGGAACACCTTCGGCAGCAGGACCCGCAGGGTGGTGTCGTGGTCGTGCACCCCGCTGATGTCGGCGGTGGTGCGGACCTCGTACCGGGTCCGGATCCGGTGTCCGTACTCGGGTGCCTCGGTGTGCCGCAGGTCCGGATCGAAGGGTCCGAGCTCCCGGAACACCTCGGCGCGCATCGCGCACAGAGCGGTGTGCAGCCCCTCCACCGGGCCCTCCTGGGCCAGCCACCAGTGGTACATCTGCAGCGCCCGGTACTCGGCGACGATCCCCCGGGAGAGCAGCGACTCCGGGCGGAGCACCCCGCAGATCGCGCCGAGGCCGGGGTCGGCGCGGAGCTGGGCGACGGCGGCGGCGACGCTGCCGGGTTCGAGGGCGACGTCGGCGTCGAGGAAGAACAGGATCTCCCCACGCGCCCGGTCGGCTCCGATGTTGCGGGCGGCACCCGGCCCGCCGTTGGTCGTGGCCCGCACGACTGTGGCTCCGGTGGCGACGGCGGCCGTGTACGAGTCGTCCGTGCTGGCGTCGTCGACCACGACGATCTCGATGTGCGGGTAGGTCTGCCGCTGCACGGAGCGGACGCACAGCTCGACCGTGCGGGCCCGGTTGTAGCACGGTATGACGACGGAGACCAGCGGTGGTTGCACGGTGCCTCTCCTTCTCGCTCCGGCTCGGTTGCGGGGAGCACCGATCGGGGTCTGCGCGGGTTCGGGCTCGGCCACCGGGCGGCCGGCGGTCCGAACAAAAGTGCGATGAGATTGCCGGACAGGACTTCGTTCGTTGTTCACGAAGCGCCGGTAGATACAGAACAGGAATGGCCATCACGCGCCCTCGAACGACGGCCGACTATATCTTGCGCGCACTCAGGGAGACCGTCAAGGGCTTGACAGCCTGTTCACGAAGCACACACATGCGTCGGTGAAAAATCGCCGATGAATGCCCGCCGAAACTCCAATTCCGATTCAAAAGTTCGACAAAGCTCAATATCGACACTTGTGGACGACGCGCGGGGGTGGATCGTGTTTCGTCCGTCGTGCACGTTGTGTCGGCATGATCACGGAGGACGACTTTGGGAAAGATCGTCCGGAGGTCGGGCGACCACCTCCGGCGCTCCGACGCCCCCGCGTCCACCTGCTGGTACGGCCCCGAGGCGCGATCGGCACCCCCTCCGGGGCCGACCCGGGACCGGGGGCGCACCCGGACCGGGATTCGGCCGGGGCCTCCCGTGGCGGCCTGCGGCACCGCCGGTGGACGGGCCCCGCCGCCGGGACGAGGAGGCGACCGTCGGCACTCGTAGCCGGGTCGAGAAATGATGTGCCCAATCCCGGGGGCGGCGATTAATGGGACGGGCGGAATCGCCGATTCGAGTTTCCGACGCACCGAACCCGGGTGATTCGCCGGACGTCCCACCACTCGGTCACCGTCGCGCACCGTATCGGTTGCCGGGAACGGGCTTTCCCCTCGCACGAACGAACACCGCCGCGAAGTGTCCGGTACGCCCCGACCGAGCCGCACCCCGCCCCGGGGTGCACCACGGACACCCAGGCGTCGGCCGCGTCAGACTCGCGTTGTGATCTCCGTTTTGGCACGCTGACGATCACCGTCGGCACGACGCCGGCGGGCTGCCGACCCCTGCGAGGGAGACGATCGATCCGATGGCTGCCGACGTCACCAGCACGCCCGAGTGGCAGGCCCTGCGCGCCCACGCCGACGAGATCCGCGAGACGCACCTGCGGGACCTGTTCGCCGCCGACCCGGACCGGGGTGGACGACTCGCGATCGAGGTGGCCGACCTCTACGTGGACTACAGCAAGAACCTCGTCACCGACGAGACGCTGCGCCTGCTGACCGCGCTGGCCGACCGGGTCGGACTCGCCGACCGGATCACCGCGACCTTCTCCGGTGCCCACGTCAACTCCACCGAGGACCGCGCGGTCCTGCACACCGCCCTGCGGCTGCCCCGCGACGCCACGCTGACCGTCGACGGTCAGGACGTGGTGGCCGACGTGCACGACGTCCTGGACCGGATGGGTGCCTTCGCCGACACGGTCCGCTCCGGTCAGTGGCGGGGGCACACCGGTGAGCGGATCCGGACCGTGGTCAACATCGGCATCGGCGGGTCCGACCTCGGGCCGGTGATGGCGTACGAGGCGCTCAAGGACTACCGCGACGCCGGACTGACCTGCCGCTTCGTGTCGAACATCGACCCCACCGACATCCACGAGGCCACCGCCGACCTGGACCCGGCGACCACCCTGTTCGTGGTGGTCTCCAAGACCTTCTCCACCCAGGAGACCCTGGCCAACGCCGAACAGGCCCGCCGGTGGCTGCTGGCCGGGCTCGACGGTGACCCCTCGGCGGTGGCCCGCCACTTCGTCGCCGTCAGCACCAGCCAGGAACGGGTACGCGACTTCGGCATCGACCCGGCGAACATGTTCGGGTTCTGGGACTGGGTGGGTGGGCGCTACTCCCTGCCCTCGGCGGTCGGCCTGTCGGTGATGCTGGCCATCGGGCCGGAGCGCTTCGCCGAGATGCTCGCCGGCTACCACGCGGTGGACGAGCACTTCCGCACCGCGCCGTCGTCCCGCAACGCACCGGTCCTGCTGGGGCTGCTCAACGTCTGGTACACCAACTTCCTCGGCGCGCAGACCCACGCCGTCCTGCCGTACTCGCAGTACCTGCACCGGTTCCCCGCGTACCTCCAGCAGTTGACCATGGAGAGCAACGGCAAGTCGGTGACCCGCGACGGCACGCCGGTGTCGTACGACACCGGGGAGATCTTCTGGGGTGAGCCGGGGACCAACGGCCAGCACGCCTTCTACCAGCTCATCCACCAGGGAACCCGGCTGGTCCCGGCCGACTTCGTGGCGTTCGGTACGCCGAACCACGACATCGCCGACATGCACGACCTGTTCATGTCCAACTTCTTCGCACAGACCGCCGCCCTGGCCTTCGGGCGGACCGCCGAGCAGGTCGCCGCCGAGGGGACCCCGGCGGAACTGGTCCCGCACCGGGTGATGGCGGGCAACCACCCGACCACCTCGATCCTGGCCGAGAAGCTCACCCCGGGCACCTTCGGTCAGCTCGTCGCCCTCTACGAGCACGTCGTCGCCACCGAGGCGGCGATCTGGGACGTCAATGCCTTCGACCAGTGGGGGGTGGAGCTCGGCAAGGTGATGGCCAACCAACTCGCCCCCCTGCTCACCGGGGACGCCCCGGACCTCGACGGGGTGGACTCCTCCACCGCCACCCTGATCCGGCGCTACCGCCGCCACCGCGACCGGGGCTGACAACGGCCCGGCCTGAACCGTCCGCCGAGCGGACGGTTCAGGCCGGGGTGCCCTCGACGCCGATCAGGGCTTGGGATTGTCGAACAGGGTGGGGAACTTGGCGGTCAGGCCCAGGTCCCCCTTGCTCCTGAGTTTGCCCCGCATGGCCAGGACGACCGGGTGGGCGTTGCCGGTGACGACGGCGAGGAAGTCGACAGCGCCGATCGTGAGGACCAGGGCGGGCTCACGATCCGGCTGCTCCGACACCACACACCGACCACCGTCGATCACCAGCTGGTAGGTGTCGGATCCACCGTCGGGCCGGTCACCGATCCGCCAGTGCACCACCGCCTGCAGCGAACCGGCCCGGTCGGCCCGGAACACGTGGGGCATGCGGACGAACAACTCCTCCAACACCGCGTGGCGGTGCCCGCCGCTCATCAGCTCCCGCAGGTCCTCGGTCCGCGTTCGCTTTACCAGCCGGGCGAACACTCGCGAGTCGGGATGGTGAACGCCGTCGACCAGCTCTCGGATGCGCTCCGACGTCGCGGGATTCGTCTCTGTCACAGCTCTGCCCTCTCCTGGAACCCTCGCACCCGCGCCCGTCGCGCGGTACGTTCGTCACGTCCCGGCAGGAACAGCGCCGAGCACTCAGCACCGCAGGGCGACCGGGTCGTCGTCTCCGCCGTAGGCATAGCCGCCACCCCCGACCCGCACCGCCGCGGCACGCAGCGCCGCGTTGTCACGCCGCATCCTGGCCAGGGTCGCCGCGTCACCCTGCGCAGCGGTACGTTGCAGCCCGAACACCACAGTGACCGGGTCGTCCTGCGCCTTCGGCACGTTCGGCGCGACCAGTCGGGCGGTCGGGATCGGATAGACCAACACACTGCCCCCGACACCCAGGTCAGCAGGGGTCAACCCACCGAGGACCGCCCCGATCACCGACACCGCGTGTCGACCGGGCAGCAGGACGGTGCACCGGGGGTGCAGGTCGTGTTGCCAGGAGCCCACCGCCCGTAGGTGGGTCTCGATCGAGGCGTACCGACCCAGGAACCCGCCGTACGGCAGGGTCCGGGCGGGCTCGTGTTCGCAGTCGTACGCCAGGTCACCCAGGAACGCCCTGTCGTCGGGAAGCTCCCCGGGGTCGACGTCGTACGCCACGTCGAGCCCGAACACCCAGTCCCGCCCCGCGCCGGGGCGGGCCAGCCCGACCAGGTGGTCGAACCGACCCTGCTCGGCCAACCGGTTGGCGTCGGCGAGGAACGTGGCCAGGTCGGTGTAGGTCAACTGGTGGCGACGCACCTGCCGGGGTGCCGCCACCAACGCCAACGTCGCCCGGGTGACGATGCCGTGACGGCCCTGGCCGCCCCGTACGGCGTCGAACAGGTCCCGGTCACGCCCGGGGGAACACGTCACGAGGTCGCCGTCCGGGGTCACCACGTCGAGGTCGAGGACGTTGTCGGCCTGGCAGCCGTACCGGTGACTGGTGCCACCGATGCCGCCCACGGAGAGCGTGCCGCCCACCGTCAACTCCAGATAGTCGGGCAGCACCGGCGGGACCAGTCCCCGGGCGAGCGTGGCCACGACGACGGTGCTCCACCGGGCGCCCGTGTCCACACTGACCCGGTCGGCACCGACCCGCCGTACCGTCGACAGGGTGCCCATGTCCACCACCAGGCCGTCGCGGGTCTGGGTCTGCCCGTCCACCGAATGCCCGGCACCCCTGGCCACCACCGTCAGGCCGGCCCGGTGACAGTGCCCGACCACCGCTGCGACGTCCTGCGCGGATCCCGGCATGAGCACCGCACGGGGCAGGTGCCGGACGAACCCGCCGAAATCCCGGGCGACCCGCGCCCGGTCCACGTCGCGGGTGCTCAGCACACCCGTCAGGCGTATCCCCGCAGCCGTGAGATCCAGGACTGCCTGCTCCACCCTCGTTCCCTTCGACGCATCGGTGCCGCCCTCGCGACGGACCCGCCCCGGTGAACGGGACCGGTCCGTCGCGACCGCCTCTGCGGCGTGCCTAGTTCTTCGGGCTGTTCTGGTAGGCCGCCAGTCGCCACTGGCCGTCGGTACGCACGGCGAGCCAGCAGGCCCGCACCGCCCGCTCGGCCGACACCTCCTCCTCCCCCGGAGCGAGCACGCCGCCCTGGGTGAGCATCACGACGGTGTCCGGGCCGAGGAACCGGATGTTGAACGGCTGCCCGGTGACCCGGGTCCCCCGGTACGGACCGGCGAACGCGTTGGTCATGAACTGCTGGATCTGCTCGTGGCCCTGGCAGAACACGCCGGGAAGGATCATCGTCCCGTCCGGGGTGAACAGCTGCGCGAACACGGCGGAGTCGTGTTCGGCCCAGGCGGCGACGAGACGCTGGGGAAGTGCGGCGACCTCCGCCTTCGGGTCGGTTCCGGTGGCTGCCGGGGACGTCTGCTCGGTGATGCTCATCTGGGTCACTACCCTTCGCTTGTCGGTACGGATGTCTCTTGCCGGCACACCGGGTCCCGGTGGTGCCGACGTGGCAGGTGCAGGCACCTGCCACGCCACAGCAGGGGCGGCCGACGGACGGCGTCAGCCGCGTTCGGGTGCCGGGTTCAGGGCTTCGTAGACGTGCCCGGCCAGGGCGGCGACAGTGGGTTTGGCCCACAGGATCGTCGGCGGCAGGTCCAGCCCGTACCGGCGGAGCAGCCTGACCCGCAGCGCGACGGTCATCACCGAGTCGACGCCGAGTTCGACCAACGGCCGCTTCAGCTCGACGTCCGCGGCGTCCAGGTTGAGTTCGGCACCGACCTGCTCCCGGACGTCCGCGGTGATCCGGTCCCGGCCGGTCGCCTCGTCCAGGTCGGCCAGGTCGAAGGTGACGCCGTCGCCGGCCGCCGCGCCCGCGTCGGCGGCCGGCGGGACCAGTTCCCGCAGCATCGGCACCCGCGGCAGGTTCGGCGGCGTCGGCAGAACCCGCAGGATCGCCTGGTAGTCGGCCTGGAACCGGTCGGCGAACGACCAGGCGCGGAACGCCTCCGACACCGACACCGCCTCCAGGCCCCGCGAGTTCGCCTCGGTCATGGTGGTGGTGAGGTTCTCCGACAGGCCCAGCCCGCGCCAGGCCGTCCACCCGAGGCTGACCGTGCCGGTCTGCCCACCGGCGTTGCGGTGGGCGGCCAGCGTGTCGAGGAACGAGTTCGCCGCCGCGTAGCTGGCCTGCCCGGACAACCGGGCGAACTGGCCACAGGAGGAGAACATCACGAAGAAGTCCAGGCTGCCGGGCGGAAAGAGACGGTGCAGCACCAGCGCCCCGGCGGCCTTGGGCGCCAGGACCTCGCGCAGCCCCTCCAGGTCCACCTTGTCGACGAGGTCGTCGTTGACCACCCCGGCGGCGTGGACGATGCCGGTGATCGGTGGCAGGCCCAGGGAACCCGAGGTGAGGACCTCGGCGGCCCGCTCGGCGTCGGTGATGTCGAGGGCGACGACGGTCACCGTCACCCCGAGGGCCTCCAGCGACAGCACCGCGTCGATCTGTCGGCGCACCTGCGGGTCGCCGACCCCGTCCCACTCCGTACGCGGCGGCAGCCCCCGCCGTCCGGCGAGCAGGATCCGCCGGGCGCCCCGGTCGACCAGCCACCGGGCCACCTCCAGGCCCAGGGCACCGAGCCCTCCGGTGATCAGCACCGTTCCCGACGGTGAACACTGCAACGGCCTTCCGTCGGCGCTGCGTTCGACCGGGGCCAACCGGGCCACCCGAACCTCGTCGTCGGCGAGGGAGATGACGTCCTCACTGCCGGCCACGACCCCCGTCAGCCACAGCAGCCGGTCGGCGACGTCGGGGGTCACGTCGGTGACGTCGACCAGCCCGCCCCACAGCTGCGGGTGCTCGCCGGCGACGATGCGGCCCAGGCCCCACAGCGGCGCGTACGCCAGCGAGGACTCCTCGACGGCGTCGCGCACCCCACGGGTCAGGCACCACAGCCGCTGGGCGGCGAAACCCTCGGGGGCGCTGCCGTTGAGGTCGACCAGTTGCTGCACGGTACGGATCAGGGTCCACGCCGCCCGCTCGGTCACCTCCAGCACCTGCCCGCCGGGGTGGACCGGGGGCGGCAGAACGAGGACCACTCCGGGCTCGGTGAACGCTGCCGCGGGCAGGTCCGGGGCCCACCCGTCGTCGCCCTGCCCGGTCGGGACGTGTACGCAGCGCACCCCCGACGCGGTGAACCGGGCGGCGAGGACCGCGCCGACGTCCGGGTCTCCGACGAGCACGACCTGCCGGGGTCGCGCCGCGTCCCGGTCGGCGGTCTCGGACGGCAGCGGCCGCCAGACGACCTCGTGCACCAGGTCCCGTGGCAGGACGGCCGTGCCGAGGTGTTCCACCGCCGCGAACCTGAGCCCGGTGACCTCACAGACGACCCTGCCGTCGAGGCCTGCCACCACCACGTCGACGGTGTCCCCGGGGGAACGCGGCGAACGTCGGCTGTGCACCACGACACGGGCCGGCGGCTCACCCCGGTGTGCCACCCGGTCGATCGAACGGGACATCCACAGCACCGTGGCGTCGCCCGGGGAGACCACCGCGGCGCTGATCGTCAGGGCAGCGTCGATGACGTGCGCCCAACTGCCGGCGTACTCGGCGGACGGTTCGACGGTCAGGACGGCGAGCTGCTCGTCGTCGTTGCGACGCAACTCCTCCAGGTCCCACGGGAAGGCATAGCCCTCCACACCCATCCGCCGGAACATCTCGTCGATACGGCGCAGCGACCCCGGCTCGGTACGGTTGCGCACCGCCTCGCGGTCGACGTGCCCGGACGGCACCGCGGCGGTGGGGTCGATCGTCGCCGTCGTGTGGGTGATCCACTCGTCGCCGTCGTCGCCTCCGGACTCGCTGGGCACCCGGGTGGCCAGCGACAACAGCCGGTCCTCCCGCACGATCTGCACGACTCGCGGCGGCACCACCGCCAGCGGGGTGCGCAGGACGATGTCGGTCAACGCCGGCGGCTGTTCCCGCCCGGCCGCCGCCATGAAGGTGTTGATGATCGACGCCGCCGGGGTGACCTCCACCCCGACCAGGCCGTGGCTCTGCGGATACGGCCGGGTGTTCATGTCGAGGTAGGTCTGCCAGACCTGCCTGTTGGGGGTGCCGCTGACCGTCATCCGGCCGCCGAGAAGACTGTGCTGCTGCGGGTCGTGGCCGCCGCCCGGACCGGATTCGACGCCGTCCGTCGGGAAGATCCAGTACGGCCGGTGCTGCCACGCCGTCGCCGGCAACGGCAGCAGTTCGCCCGTACCGTGGGCCCGGCCCCAGTCCACGGCGGCGCCGTGACAGTGCAGCACCGCCAACCCGCCCAGCAGCGTGGCCACCTCCTCGCCGCCTCGGCGCAGGCTGCCGACGACCGCAGCGTCCTCGACGTCACGGTGCCGTAGACACTCCTTGATCGAGTGAGCCACCACCGGGTGCGAGGAGACCTCCAGGAACAGCCGGTGCCCGTCCTCGACGGCCGCCTCGACCGCCTCGGCGAAACGCACCGGTTGGCGCAGGTTGGTCGTCCAGTAGGTGTGGTCACGAGGGCTGTCGGAGCGTGCGTCGGGCAGTGCGCTGCTGTACAACGGCACGATCGGGGCGCGTGGCGTCAGTGCCCGTGCCGCCGTCTCGACCTCGGCGAGCACCTCGTCGACGTGCAGGCTGTGGAAGGCGATGTCGGTGTCCACAGTGCGGACGTCCAACCCGGCCTCGCGCCAGGTGGCGGTCAGCTCGGTCACCGCGTCCCGGTCGCCGGAGACGACAGTCGAACGGGGAGCGGCCGAGATCGCCGCCTCCACCCCGGTGATCCCGACCAGCCGCTCACGGACCTCGGCGAAGGGCAGAGCGACCATGGCCATCGCGCCACGCCCGGAGACCCGGTCGAGCGCCGCCGCCCGCCGACAGGCGAAACGGGCCGCCTCCGTGACGTCCAGCACCCCGGCGGCCACCGCAGCGGCGATCTCACCGACCGAGTGTCCGATCACCGCACCCGGTTCCAGACCCCTGCTGCACCAGCTCGCGCTGAGGCCGACCTGCACGGCGAAGGTCAGGGCCTGCACGTGGGTGGCGCTCCACGGGCCGCCGGCCTCCAACGCCTCGCGCGGGGTCCAGCCCAGCTCGGCCCGGAACACCTCGGCGAGTCCGTCGACGGCACCGGCGAACACCCGGTCACCGACCAGCAACTGCCGGCCCATGCCGGACCACTGGGCGCCGTGCCCCGAGAAGACCCAGACCACCCCGGTGGACTGTCCGGGCGCGCACCGATCCGTCACCACCCCGGCGGCGGAGCGCCCCTCGGCGAGGACACGGAGTCGTCGTCGCAGCTGGTCGGCGGAGTCGGCGACCACCGCGCCGCGCTGCGACAGGTGCGAGCGGCGTTCCGCCAGGGTGTGCGCTACCGACCGCAGGTCGGCGTCCGGGTGGGCGTCCAGCCAGTCCGCGGTCGCCCCGGCCACCCCGCGCAGACCGGCCTCGGACATGGCGGAGAGGGGGTACACCGCAGGGGTCGGGACGGTCGGGACGGTCCGCACCGGCGCCGGGTCGGGGCTCTCCTGCACGATCAGGTGGGCGATGGTGCCGCCGACGCCGTAGCTGGAGATCCCGGCGCGGCGCACCCGACCGCCGGAGGTCCAGGAGGTACGGGTGTCGACCAGTCGCAACCCGCAGGTGGACCAGTCCACGTGCGTGGTGGGCTCGGTGTGCAGGCTGGGGGGCAGCTCTCCCCGCTGCATGGCCAGCACCGTCTTGATCAGGCCGGTGATGCCGGAGCCGCCCTCCACGTGGCCGACGTTGGGTTTCACCGAACCGATCAGGCACACGTCCCCCGGCTCCCGGCCCGCTCCGAAGACCTCGACGAGAGCCTCGATCTCCTTGCCGTCACCGGTCGGGGTGCCGGTGCCGTGCGCCTCCACGTAGCTCACCGTGGTCGGGTCCACTCCGGCGCGGTCGTAGGCCTGACGCAGCATCTGCGCCTGTGCCTGCGCATTGGGTGCCATCATCCCGTCGGAGCGTCCGTCCTGCGAGACGATGCTGCCCAGGATGACCGCCAGCACCTGGTTGCCGTCGCGGCGGGCGTCGGCGAGCCGCTTGAGCACCACCACGCCCGCACCCTCACCCCGGCCGTAGCCGTCCGCGTCACGGTCGAAGGCCTTGCTGCGGCCGTCGGGCGACATCGCACCGGCACCCTGCAGCGCCACGTTCAGGGCGGGCGTGGCCATGATGTTCACCCCGCCGACGATGGCCACCGGAGTCTCCCCGGTACGCAGTGCCTGGGCCGCCAGGTGCAGCGCCGTCAGTGACCCGGCGCAGGCGGTGTCCACCGCCATGCTGGGGCCCCGCAGGTCCAGGAAGTACGACACCCGGTTGGCGATGCCGTAGAAGGTCGTGCCGTTGACCGCGTACGCGCCGGTGCGCGGGATGTCCTCGAGCAGGCGGCGCCCGTAGTCGTTGGAGTTGGCGGCGACGTACACGCCGGTGTCGCTGCCCCGCAACGACAGCGGTGGCACCCCGGCGTCGGCGAGCGCCTCCCACGACAGCTCGAGCATGAACCGCTGCTGCGGGTCGAGAAACTCGGCCTCACGCGGTGAGATGCCGAAGAACTCTGCGTCGAAGCCTTCGATGTCGTCGAGAAAGGAGCCACGCAATGTGGTGTCCCGCAGGACCGCCGTCGCCTGGGGACTACTCGTGGCGTACGACTTCCACCGCTTCTCCGGCATGTCACCGACGGCGCTGCGCCCGTTCACCAGGAAATCCCAGAACTTCTCCGGCGAGTCGAGGTCCGGGGCGAGTCTGCAGCTCATCCCGATGACGGCAACGGCTTCTTCGGATACTTCGCTCTCATTCAAGTCCCGCACCTCATTCAGCTCACGGAACGAACACGACACGTCTGTCGAGCACCGGAAGGCGACTCGGGCGGTGGGTCAACCGCCGACGACCTCCGGGCCCCGGGTAAACCGGGAAAGCCCGCAGCAGAACGGGCCATCCATTAGGCGACAGCCTCTGTCCAGGGCCGGTATCGGCACAACTCCTGGATTGCGGCGTGCCCGATCGGCAGGTGAGGGCGACGACGGACTCAGCAATCGGTGAGACGACAGCCCGCCACCGGCCTTCCTAGGCTTCCGGTAGGACGGCGGCGGTCGTCCCCTTCGCCGACGACCACGGGAGCGACGATGTCCGGAACAGCCGTCCGACCGAGCATCGACGGACCCGTGCCCTGGCCCGAGGAACTGGCAGCCCGCTACGTCGCACTCGGCTACTGGCAGGCCCTGTCGCTCGGTGAACACCTGTGGGCCGTCGCGCGCCGTTGGCCGGATGCGGAGTGCCTGGTCGACGGCGAGACACGGATGACGTACCGGGAGATGACGGCCCGCGCCGACGGTGCCGCGCTACGGCTGGCCGGGCTCGGCCTGCGCGCCGGGGACCGGGTCGTGGTGCAGTTGCCGAACTGCTGGGAACACGTCCTCACCACCGTGGCGTGCCTACGCCTCGGTGCGGTGCCGGTGTGGGCCCTGACCCAGCATCGGCGGCACGAACTGGTCGGGGTGCTCGACCACTCCGGTGCCCGGGCGCTGGTGGTGCCGGACAGCCACCGGGGCTTCGACCATCAGACGTTGGCGCACGAGGTCGCCGCTGACCAGCCGGGCGGAGCGTTGGTGCTGGTCGCCGGCACCGCGATCCGGCCCGGCGGAGTCGACCTCCGGGCCCTGTTCACGCCGGCCGAGGACCCTGCCGGTGCTGCCGCCCGGCTCGACGCGGCCGCGCCGCCGGCGGGATCCGTGGCCCTGCTCAAGCTCTCCGGGGGAACCACCGGGCGGCCGAAGCTCGTCGCACGGACGCACAACGACCTGGCGTACATGGTGTCCCGGGCGGCCGAGCTGTGCGGGTTCGGTCCGGACGACACGTACCTGGCGGTGCTGCCGCTCGGGCACGGCTTCCCGTACACCGGTCCAGGGGTGTTGGGCACCCTGCTGACCGGCGGTCGGGTGGTCCTCGCCGGTTCGCCGACACCGGAGGTGGCGTTCGCCACCATCGAACGGGAACGGGTCTCGGTCACCTCGGTCGTACCGGCGGTCGCGCAGCGTTGGGTGCAGCACCGCACGGACGCCCCGGGCTTCGACCTGACCTCCCTCCGGCTGATCCAGGTCGGTGCCGCCCGGCTGCCCCCGGAGGTCGCCGAACGGATCGGTCCGGTGCTCGGTTGCCGGCTGCAGCAGGTCTTCGGCATGGCGGAAGGGCTGCTCTGCCTGACCCGGCTGGACGATCCCCCTTCGGTGGTGCACCACACGCAGGGGCGGCCGATCAGCCCCGACGACGAGATCCGGATCGTCGACGCCGCGGGCCGCCCGGTCGCCCCCGGCGAGGCGGGTCTGCTGCTCACCCGGGGGCCGTACACACCTCCCGGGTACTACCGCGCGCCGGACCTCGACGCCCGGTCCTTCGTCGACGGCTGGTACCGCACGGGCGACGTGGTCCGGCGCCGGCACGACGGCAACCTGGTCGTGACGGGGCGCGAGAAGGACCTGATCAACAGGGGTGGCGAGAAGATCAACGCAGAGGAGATCGAGACCCTCGCGGTCCGGGTCGACGGGATCGACCAGGCCGCCGCCGTGGCACTGCCCGACCCGGACCTTGGCGAACGGGTCTGCCTGGTGGTGATTCCCACGCCCGGCGCCCAGGTCGAGCTGGCGGTGGTGCGGGAGGCACTCGCCCGGGCCGGGATCGCCGCCTTCAAACTGCCTGAGCGGCTGGTGACCGTCGAGACCCTGCCGACGACCCCGCTGGGCAAGGTGGACAAGAAGGCGTTGCGGGCGTTCGTCGCCGAGCGGTCGGGACGCTGATCGTCCCGGGCCGGGCCGGGCGGGTGCCGGCAACGGCCCGGGACGACCCTCAGGTGGCGACCCGGTGCAGGCTACGGGCCCGCGATGCGGGGGCGGTGGCGGCCGCCAGCACACCGACGACGCCCAGCGGCACCAGCAACAGCCACAGGACGGTACCGATGCCCGCCACCTCGGCGAGCCAACCCACGATCGGCGGTCCGGCCATCATCCCGCCGTAGTGCACAGTGCTGTAACGGGCCAGTGCCAGGCTGGTGGCGGCGGCGGAACCGTCGGCGGAGCTGCCGTGCCCGACCGCCCCGGCGATGATCGGGGCCAACACGGCGAGACCGGCACCCTGCAGGGCGAAGCCCAGCAGGGCGAACCCGGCGCTGGGCATGGCCACCGCGCAGAGCACCCCGACCACCGTGACCAGGACCCCGGCCCGGACCAACGGCACCGCCCCCACCCGGTCGTGCAGCCGGTCGCCGACCAGTCGGGTGACCGTCTGGGCGACCGCATAGGTCGTGTACGCCAACGACGCCAGAGTGCCCGCGTCCCACTTCTCCTGCAGGTACACGCCGCTCCAGCTGGACACTGCGCCCTCGCAGAAGGCGACCGAGGCACCGATGCCACCCAGCACCAGCACCTGCCGGGTCCAGCCCTCCCACAGCCGGGCCCGGGGCTGCTTCGGCGTACTCGCCGGCACCGGGACCGACGGCAGCAGACGCGCCGAGCTCACCACTGCCAACCCACAGAGCAGCACCGCCAGCACGGTGTAGTGCACCGGCAGGGACACTCCCCACCGGACGGCGAGAGTGGCCGACGCCGCACCGACCAGCGAGCCGACGGCCCAGGCGGCGTGCAGGCTGTTCAGCACCGGCCGCCGGGCGGCCCGCTCCACCTCCACACCGTGGGCGTTCATCGAGATGTCCAGCATCCCGGCGACCACGCCCCAGCAGAACATGGCGACGACGGCGGTCACGGCGTCGGGCATCACCGTCAGCAACGGCAGGAACCAGGGTACGAACAACGCGGTGCGCCTGATCATCGTCCTGCTGCCCAGCCGACCGGTGAGGTGCCCGGCCACCTGCATCGCGGCGAGAACGCCGACCATCTGGGCGAAGAGCACCGTGCCGAGTTGCCCGTACGACAGGTCGAGGTGGGTCCGCAGCTGCGGGATACGGGCGAACCAGGTACCCAGCATGACGCCGACCATCAGGAAGATGCCGGCGGCGGCCCGCCGGGCGGACGCCGCCGTCGGCTCCCTCCCGACGGCCGACGACACCGGGCCGGGGTCGCCGGAGTCGGTCGGTGCGGGGTGACTCATCCGGCCGCTGCCGAGACGGGGCCGGACAACTCGCCGTACCCCGACGACCCGGTCCAGCTGCCGACCAGCAGGTGCGCGTTGAACGGATCCCCCTGGTCGTTGCGCATCGGCGGTCGTACGTGGGCCAGGTGCAGGAGCACCTCGTCGCACTGGACGGCCGGGGCGGCCTCCGCGCAACGCACCAGCATGTCCTCGTCCTCACCGCCCCAGCCGAGGTACCGCTCGTCCAGACCACCGACCCGGTCGAAGGTCTCCCGGCGCAACCACAGGCAGGCACCGGGCACGTCGCGCAGCAGCAACCCCCGGGATCGCTCCAACGGTGCCTCCGCGCGTCCTTCCCGGCAGCGTGCCTCGATCACCGCGTCGCTGGCCGGTAGGTCCAGGGACAGCACGTCGGTGTGGGGCACGTGCACGGCGTGGCCGGGATCGTCGAACCGGGCGAGGTTGCGCTCCAGGAACCGGCGGTCGGGCAGGATGTCGGCGTCGAGCAGGCAGACCACAGGCGCCTTGCCGGGGCTGTGACGCACGCCCACGTTCAGCGTCCAGGACTTGTTGAACGCACCGCCACCGACGATGTGTCGATAGTGGTCGACGACCGGCTCGACGACGTGCCGCCACCGCGCCTCGGTGTCGAACTCCACGACGGTGATCTGGTACCGGTGCGCCGGAAGGGACTGGTCGTGCAGGGCGAGCAGGCAGGCCATCAGGTTCCGGATCCGACCGGTACCCCCACGGTCCATCAGGGGGATCACCACGAGGACGTCGGGGTCGTGCACCTCGGGGCGCGGGGTCAGCCCGGCCGACCAGGTCCGTAGGTCGTCCAGGGTCACCGCTGACGGGTCACCGCGGTAGTCCGCACCCCGCAGGTAGCCGATGTAGATGTGGCGGTCGGCTCGACGGACCGACTCCCGTGCCGGTGCGGCCAGGTCCGGCCGTCGGTCGATCACCTCGGCGAGTCGGTCCCGGAGCCGCCTCTCGGCGACCACGTCGTCCGGCTGCTCGACGAGTTCGTCGAACGCGTCGGCGGCCGCGCGCTCCGTACGGGTCAGGGTGTCCAGCCGGGCCAACACCTCGTGGTAGTAGGGCCTGCTGTGCAGCCAGTAGTCGGCTGCCACGTCGCGCACCGAGGGGTCGTGGGCGAGGACCGCGTACTCCGTCAGGCGCGTGGCGAGATCCCCGCCGCCGGTGCCGGACGGGCGGTACACGGAGTGCTCCGCGTAGGAGGCGTCGTCCGCCCTGGTCCGGCGGATCCTGAGCGGGTTCTCGCTCCGCAGCACACACATCGGGGTGCAGTCGCAGGGCCTGAATTGCACGCGTCCTCCTGAACTCGCATCAACATGGTCAATCTGCTCGTCCGGATGTCATGGCGTCGTCCGACAGGTGCCGCAGCAGGGCGGGCAGGACGTCCTCCCAGTCGACCCGGTCGAGGTCGTGGCCCGCCGTCGGCAGGATCAGCAGCCGCGCGTCGGGTATCGCGGTGGCCAACGCGTGGGCGTGCGCGGGCGGGACCAACGGGTCCGCGCCGCCGTGCACCACGAGCGTCGCCGCCCGCAGCTCGCCGAGCCGGTCGCGCCACGGCGGACCCGGGTCGACGAGGGCATGGTTGGTCAGGGCCCACAGCGGGTCGCCCGCCCGGTCGACCTCTGCGGTGGCGTGGTCGCGGGCGTCGGACTCGTCGAACACCCGAGCGTTCCCGCCGCGCAGCCGGGCCAACGCCACCAGGTGCTCGACCACCGCATCGCGGTCGTCGGGATCGGGTCGGTCGAGATCGTCGAGGTCGATGAGCACCCGGAGCGCCGGCGGCGGCAGGTCGGCGTCTCCCGATCCGGGCGGTGCCGGGCTGCCGGCCCACAGGGTGAGCGTCCGCACGCGCTGCGGGTGGTCCAGGGCGACCCGTTGGGCCACCGTCGCGCCCATCGACGCGCCGACCAGGTCCACGCGAGGCAGGGCCAGCGCATCGAGCAGACCGATCACGTCGGTGGCCAGGTCGGCCAGACCGTACCCGGGGTCACCGGCGGGAAAGCGGGCGGACCGGCCGGTGTCGCGCTGGTCGAAGCGCACCACGTACCGCCCGTCGGCGGCGAGGCTGGCGCAGAAGGTCTCCGGCCAGGCGAGCATCGACGCGGCGGCGCCCGCCAGTAGCACGACGGCGGGGTCGGTGGCGGCGCCGAAGGTCCGCACGGCCAGTGGCACCCCCGCGACGGTGAGGACCCGCTCGGTCATCTGGCGGCCCCCGTCGCCACCCGGTCAGGCGTACCGGCGAGGTTCACGGCCGGCACCACCACGGCACCCGGCAGGGACACCCGGTCCCCCGCCGACGACGACGTGCGCCGGGCCAGGTCGGCGAGGATCGCGCCGTACGCATCCCGCTCGCCGGCCATCCCGTGTCGCGCCTCGACCTGCACGCGGGCCGCCCCGCCGAGCCGTAGCCGCAGCGCCTCGTCGTCGCAGAGGCGACGTGCCTGGCGCAGGAAGTCGTCCGGGTCGGTGAAGACCAGCCCCGTCTCCTCGTGCCGGACCACGCACGTGTTGCCCGGGATGTCGCGCACCAGCACCGCCGCGCCCAGACTCATCGCCTCCAGCAGCGCGTTCGGGCTGCACTCGCCCAGCGACGTGTTCAGCACCATCGTGGCCTCGGCCATCGCCGCATGCACCTGACGTGGCGACAGGGCGCCGACGTAGTGCACCCCGAGGGCGACGGCACAACGCCGACGGACGACCCGCTCGAAGCTCGGGTCGTACGAGTGGCCGACGATCACCAGGTGGACCCGGGCGTCCTCACGGTGCCACCGCTGGACGGCGTCGACCAGCAGCAACGGATCCTTCACCGGACGCAGCCCGGAGGGCAGGAGCAGAATGCGGTCCTGCGACGACAGGCCGAGCAGGTGGCGGAGGCTGAAGTGGCGGGCCGGATCGGTCCACACCCCTTGGGGGATGTGATGCAGCCGGTCGAGCACCTGCGGCCACAACCGACCGCACCGGGCCATGAAGTCCTGGGTGAAGGCGACCAGCGCGGCAGCGCCGGTCACCGCCCCGGCCATCACGTCCAGGGTCTCCTGGTCGTGCACGTGGTCGTTGAGGTCGGTGCCGCCGAAGGCGAGCACGTACGGCACCGGTGAGCCGCAGAACAACCGACCGGACAGCAGGGCGTGCGTGCCGAACAGGACGTCGGCTTCGTACTCCAGCGCGGCCTGGTGAAACCGCGTGGCGTCGCCGGGGTCGGTCATCAGCCGCACCCGGTGACCGAGGTCGGTGAAATGTCGGGCGAGGCGACGAACGGTGGTGTCGCCACCGGTACCAGGTGGACTGTGCTGAACCGCCACGAGTTTCATCGCCACCATCACCATCGGTCGATTTCGTGCAGAGCGCCGACGAGGGCACTGTCCGTGACAGGTCGGCGGAGCAGGACGATCGTATGGTCGGCGTCGCGGTGGAACTTCTTCCTGATTGCTCTCCTGGTCGCCCGCCCATTCGCCTGATCCGAACGATTCGCACAGTAAGACGTGACCTCGCCAGCACATGCGTCGTTCGTCATGCGGTGCCGGTGATGCCCGCCTACGACCGAGACGTTCGCCCGACCGGCTCGACCGTCGGCGTCGCGCCACCCGGCGACGCCCCCTGACGGAAGGAAGAACATGATCAACGACGAGGCTGTCCGGACCGCGCCGGCGACCCCGGCCACGAGTCACACGCTGGCCGTCCCCGGCGCGCGCCTGCACTACGAACTGCGCGGCCAGGGTCCCCTGGTGGCGCTCGTCGGCGCTCCGATGGACGCGCGTTCCTTCGAGCCGTTGGCGGAACTGCTGGCCGACGACCACACGGTGCTGACCACCGATCCGCGCGGCATCTACCGCAGTGCCCTCGACGACCCGGAGCAGGACTCGACCCCGGAGCTGCGCGCCGACGACCTGTCCAGGATCCTGGCCCACGTCGGCGCGGGGCCTGCGACGGTGCTCGGCTCCAGCGGCGGCGCGATCACCGCGCTGGCCCTGGTCCAGCGGCACCCGGAGCAGGTGCACACGGTCGTGGCACACGAACCCCCGGTCGACGAGTTGCTCGACGACCGGGACGAGGTGCACGCCCAGACCGAGGAGGTCATCGCCGCCTACCGCGCCGGTGACGTCACCGGCGCCTGGCGGAAGTTCCTGGCCCAGGCGAACATCTTCCTGCCCGACGAGGTCTTCGAGCAGATGTTCGGCGGGGAACGGGACCCGCAGCGGGCCGCCGACGAACGGTTCTGGTTCCTCCGGGAACTGCTCGGCACCACCCGCTGGCAGCCGGACGTCGCGGCGCTGCGCGCCGCGCCCACCCGCATCGTCGTCGGCATCGGCGACGAGTCCGCCGGCCAGAGTTGCGACCGGACCTCCCGGGCCCTCGCCCGGCTGCTCGACGTCGAGCCCACCGCGTTCCCCGGCGGACACACCGGCTTCGTCGAGCAGGCCGCAGCGTTCGAGGGCCGACTGAGGACCGTGCTCGGTAGGCAGTGACGTCGCGCCCGGGGCGGCCCGGACCGGGCCGTCCCGGGTAGGGAGCCGAGCAGGGCAGCGAGAGGCGCAGCCCGGCCCTGCCACGCAGGACCGGGCACCCCGCTGCCCCGCCCGGTGCTACCTGCGCCGCCCGCGCACCACCAGCCGGGTCGCGCGGGGGTCGTACGGGCGGGCGTCGAAACCTCCGAAGGCCTCCACGTCCACGAAGCCGACGTCTTCGAACATGGTTCGCAGCTCGGCCGCGCTGTAGATGAACGAGGTCAACGACGCCGTACGCGCCTGCCCACCACGGATCATGGTCCACTCGGTACGCAGCCGCGTCCAGTCGTCGAGGATGGTGTCACGCAGGAAGACAGTGGCATCCGGCAGCTCGACGACCTGCGGGCGCCCCACCCGCCTGGCGAGGACCTCCTTGCCGAACACGTCCACGATGAGCTGCCCACCCGGGGCGAGGCTGGCGAAGGCGTTACGGAGCACCTGCCGGTTGCGCTCCGGCTCGGCGAAGTACCCGAACGACGTGTACATGTTCAGCACCACGTCGAACCCGCCGGGGCGGACGAACGTCGCCATGTCGCCCTGCACCAGCTCGGCAGACACGCCCGCTGCGGCACAGGCCGCCTCGCCCCGGTGCAGCATCGCCGGACTGAGGTCGACCCCGGTGACCCGATGCCCGCGGCGTGCCAGCGGCACCACGTACAGTGCCGGCCCGCAGCACAGGTCCAGCACCCGCGCGTCGGGCGGGAAGTCGAGCAACGGCGACCCGGTGACGTACTCCTCGGCCTCCCCCGCCCGCCGCTGCCCGAACATGAAGTCGGCGAAGCCCGACCAGAGTCCGTCGTCCTCGTACCACTGCACGGTCAACCTCCATCGCCGTCGGCCGCGCGCCCCGTGGGGACCGCTCCGGGCAGTGCGGACCGGTCAGAAATCGATGGCTCAGTCTCACACGCCCGGGCGCCCGGTTCTTCTCGCACGATGCGCCGTTCGTGCCGCCCTCCCCGCGACTTCGACGCCGACGGCATGAGCAACCTGGGATATGGATTCCGGCAGGCCGGATCACCACCATCGGTGGCAGTAAGCCGACTCGTGGAGGACGTATGTCGCACATCACCGTCGACGACGACAAGCCCGGAATTCTCGGTCTGTTCGCCTACCGCCCGGAGACCGCCAAGCCGCTCGGCGAACTCGTCGAATTCCTGATGCGGGGACCCAACTCGCTCAGTCAGGGAGAGCGGGAACTGATCGGCGCGGTCGTGTCCCGGGGCAACGACTGCGCGTTCTGCGCGGAGGCGCACGGGGCGTTCGCCGCCGCGCAGCTCGAGGACGGCCCGCGGATCGTCACGCAGACCCAGAAGGACCCCCACAACGCCCCGGTCTCCCCCCGGGTCCAGTCCCTGCTGACGATCGCACTGGCGGTCCGCGAGAGCGGCAAGTCGGTGACCGACGAACTGGTCGGCGCCGCCCGAGCCGCCGGTGCCACCGAGCTGGAGATCCACGACACCGTGCTGATCGCGGCGATGTTCTCACTGTTCACCAGGTACGTCGACGGCCTCGACACGGTGGCCCCCGACGCCCCGGAGTGGTACTCCGGGGCCGCCGAGATGCTCGTCCAGGTCGGCTACGCCGGACTCGCCGGAGCACGTTGACAGGCGTCGCCAGGGTCGGGCGGGGGACCTTCCGGGGTCTGCCTGCCCGACCCTGCCGTCGGCAGTGCCACCCGACAACCGCACAAGGAGATGCCCCGTGACCCGTCCAGTCGAGAAGATCGTCATCGTCGGCGGTGGCACAGCGGGATGGCTGTCCGCCGCGTACCTCAATCGGGCTTTCGGTGAGAAAGTCGAGATCACGCTCGTCGAATCCGCCCGGATCCCTCGCATCGGTGTCGGCGAGGCGACCGTCCCGACGCTTCGCACCACGTTCCGATTCCTCGGCATGAAGGAAGAGGAATGGATGCCGAGGACGAACGCCGCCTTCAAGTCGGCCGTGCGGTTCAACGACTGGCGCACCCCGCGTCCCGGCACCGACCGCCACACCTACTACCACCCGTTCTTCACGGTTCCCGAACCACCGGTTCCCAGTTTCGAGCAGCCGTTCCACAAGCGGTTCGGCCGAGGGGTCTCGCTGGCGCACTTCTGGCTCAAGCAGCAGCTCGCCGGGGACACCCGGCTCCCCCGTACGTTCGGCGAGGCCGGCATGGCGTTGCAGCGACTCTGTGAGCTGCACAAGGCACCGAAGCCGCTGCCCGGCACCGACGCGCCCGACCCGGGCTACCGCTACGCGTACCACTTCGACGCCGCGTTGATCGCCCAGTACCTCCGGGACCTGGCGACCGGTCGGGGCGTCCGGCACGTCGTCGCAGACGTCGGTTCGGTGGGCCTGGACCAACGCGGCCACATCGAGAAGGTGGTCCTCGACACCGGGCAGGAACTGCGCGGCGACCTGTTCCTCGACTGCACGGGTTTCCGGGGACTCCTGATCAACCAGACGTTGCAGGAGCCGTTCGTCAGCGCCCAGGACTACCTCATGTGCGACTCCGCGGTCGCACTGCCCGCCGACCACCATCCCGACGGCCTGCGCCCGTACACCACCGCGAACGCCCGTGGCGACGGCTGGATCTGGGAGATCCCCCTCTACGAGCGGGAGGGCACCGGCTACGTGTACTCGAGCCGGACGACCACGCCGGACCAGGCCGAGCAGCACCTGCGCAGCTTCCTCGGCGGCCGCGCCCACGACGTGTCAGGCAACCACATCAAGATGCGGGTGGGACACAACCGACGGTCCTGGGTGAACAACTGCGTCGCGGTCGGGTTGTCGAGTTGCTTCGTCGAGCCGCTGGAGTCGACCACGATCGCGCTGATCGAGTACCAACTCGCTCTCCTGGTACTGCACTTCCCCGACAGTGACCTCGACGAACGTCGGACCACCCGCTACAACGAGCTGATGGTCAGCGCCTTCGAGGACATGCGCGACTTCATCATCATGCACTACCACCTGACCGATCGCGCCGACACCGGGTTCTGGCAGGCGGTCCGCGAGGCCCCGATCCCCGACAGCCTGGCCGAGAAGCTGACCGAGTACGCCGAGAGCATCATCGTCCCGGACGGCAGCCAGCTGCGGCTCTTCGAGACCCGCAGCCTCTGGGCCGTACTGTCCGGGCTGGACTTCCCGTTCCGTAAGGCGCCCCCGTCGGTGGAACTGATGAACGACGACGCGGCGTTCGAGATGTTCGATCGTATCGACAAGGAACGGGAGATCTACGGATCGAGCCTCCCGGACCATTACGAGTACCTCCGGACACTGCACCGGTCGGCCGGCCCGGGCTGACCGCCCCCCTGCCCCACCGACCGCCCCGACCACCGTGCCCGAAACCCGCGGCCGGCCCGGGGCGGTCGGTGGGGCGGCAGGGCACCACGTCATCGGACGGCCCCGCCGGCTGTGAGCCGACGGGGCCGTCCGATGTGTCGACGGGTGATCTCAACCGGGCAGCGCCGCCTCGGGCCGGGACGCCGGCGGGCGATCGGCGGTCTCACGACCGTCGGAGGTCGAAGCGGAGCGGCGGAGCAGGAGCAGGCCCAGCACCAGACCGACAAGTACGAACACCGCGCACGCGAGGAACCCGGCCCGCAGTCCTGCGGTCATCTCGGCCGGCCCACCCGGCGCGGCCGTGAAGGAGGCGGTGACCGACGTGACCACTGCCACGCCGAGCGCACCACCGACCTGCAACGAGGCGACGTT
This sequence comes from Micromonospora sp. NPDC000207, assembly GCF_040300925.1. Classification (NCBI taxonomy): domain Bacteria; kingdom Bacillati; phylum Actinomycetota; class Actinomycetes; order Micromonosporales; family Micromonosporaceae; genus Micromonospora; species Micromonospora sp. NPDC000207. The sequence continues at coordinate 23,468 of NZ_JBEPEQ010000039.1, read as the reverse complement.
CAGGCCGGACACCACCCCGCTGTCGCGCTCGGGGACCCGAGACAACGCGGCCACCGAGGCAGCCGCCGTGCCCGCCCCGAGGCCGGGACCGAACACCACCAGACCCCAGAGGATGTCCTGGACGTAGCTGCCCTCGACGGGCACCCGGGACAGCAGCAGCGAACCGGCGGCCATCAGGACCAGACACGCCGCCACCACCGGCCTGAAGCCGATCCGCGTGACGACCGCCTGGCCGACGTAGGCGCCCACGAACGCCAGGGTGGGCATGACCGACTGGAGCACCCCGAAGCGCAGCGGACCGTATCCGAGCACCACCTGGCCGTACATGGAGATGGTGACGGACAGACCGAACGCGGCCATGCCCATCGTGACGGTGACCAGGTTGCCGCCGACCAGGGCCGGACGTCGCAGCAACGTCGGCGGCACCAGCGGCGCGGACGACCGCCGTTCGACGACCGCGAACACCCCGAGCAGCGCCGCCGCCGCGACGACGAGCCCCAGGGTCGAGGCGCTCGTCCAACCCGCTGCCGGGGCCCGCACGACGGCGAGGATCAACGCCACCAACGCGGCTGTGCTGGTGACAGCGCCTGCGACGTCGTAGCTTCCGGGCTGTCGGGCTGCCCGGCTCTCGGGCAGGAGCACGGGAGCGGACGCCAGCACGATCAGGGCCAACGGCACATTGATGAAGAAGACCCACTGCCAACCGAGCGACTCGGTGAGCAGGCCGCCGACGAGCAGACCCGCCGTGGCACCGATGCCTCCGATGCCGGCCCAGCCGGCCAGCGCCATGTTGCGCCGACGTCCCTCGGGGAAGACGGCGAGCAGGATCGACAGCGCGGTCGGCACCATCAGCGCCGCCGAGACGCCGCTCACCGCGCGGGCCGCGATGATCACGCCACCGTTCCAGGCCAGCCCGCAGACGGCCGAGCTGACCAGGAAGGTGGCGGTACCGATCAGGAATATCCGGCGACGGCCCAGCCGGTCGGCGGCCCGCCCACCCAGGATGAGCAGACCACCGAAGGTGACAAGCTTGGCGCTGAGCACCCACTGCGCCTCGCCGGCGGACATCTGGAGGTCACGGGCGAGGGTGGGTAGCGCCAGGATGACGCTCTGTGAGTCGAGCAGCACCGCGAAGTTCGCGGCGCAGAGCAGCACCAGTGCCGCCCATGACGACGGTATGGCAGCGGTGTCGGCGGCAGACCGCGCACCGAACGACCGGGAACGGGTCAACGAGACTCCTCGCAGGAAATCGAGAGGGGAAGGGATGGTCGTCGGCTGGACCTGTGGATCACCGCGGGTGTCGCGGATCCGCCACGGTCGGCGCCGGTGGGGTCGATCGCGACCGGTGCAGGTCGGCCAGGGTCGTCGGCTTCCCGGCACCCGTGCCGAGCAGGACCCGCTTGAGCATGGCCGGCTTCATCAACGCCTGCGGGGGGTCGATGAGTGAGATCGTGCGCATGAAGCCTCGGGCCACCTCGGGATCGGTGGCCGCCGCCGCCATGACCCGCGACATGTATCCGTTTCCGAGCCGGGTCGCCACGGTACGACGGCCACGGACCTGCGGGTAGCCCAGGTCTGCGGCGGCGGACATCATCCACGGCGAGTCGGTCGCCTTGGCCAGGTCCCGGAAGTACGCCCCCGGTGTCGGCTCGACACCCCGGGCCAACTGCTTGGCCAGCACGTCCGCGCCCATCGCGGCGACCGTCATACCCTGGGCGTACACCGGGTTGAACACGCACGCCGCGTCCCCGATCACCAGGTATCCGGCCGGGAACCGGCGCAACTGCTCGTAGCGGCGCCGGATGCTCGCCGGGAACCGGAAGCTTGTCGCCGGGCCCCGCTGCTCGGCGTCACGAATCGCCTCGTAGATCGCCGGCTCCGGCAGGGTCCTGGCGTACGCGAGGAAACCCTCCCGGTCGGTCGGGGCGCGGTCGCCGTTGATCCCGGTCAGGGTGAGGGCGTACCGGTCGGCGAGGCGGGCGAAGATCCCGCCACGGGGGAACGCCGGCGTCGCGGTCGGCACCAGCGCGATGTCCTCGCCGAGCGGGTCGTACGGCAGCGGGCCGAGGAAGTCCATGGTCGTGTAGGTCAGGTCCATGTGGACCTTCTCCTCGGGTGCCCGGGTGTAGCCGAACTCCTCCAACCAGCGTGGCGTGCGGGACGCCCGTCCGGTCGCGTCGACGACCAGGTCGGCCTCGATGGTCTCCTCCTGTCCCGCGCCCGGCTCACCGTCGCGGGCCTGCACCCGCACCCCGGTGATCCGGGAGCGGTCGGCGGAGGCGGTCAGCCCGACGATGTCGGTACGACCACGGACCACCACCTCCGGGCGCGCCGACGTGCGCGAGCGGAGGTAGTCCTCGATCACCGGTCGGTTGGCGGCGACGCACGCCATTCCCGTGTCGGTGACGGCGAACATCCGGCCGTTGAAGTAGTAGTGGCAGGTCGATCCGTAGTCACCGACCGGCACCCCGAGCGCGATCATGTCGTCGACGAAGGTCGGGAAGAGTTCGCTGATGATCTGCCTGCCGCGTTCCAACAGGGCGTGGATGTGCCCGGCCCAGGAGATGGCCGGGCGCAACTGCGGCCCCACGGCGGCGACGTCGTCCCGGTCGACGACGGTGACCCGGTGGTACGCGTCGGCGAGGACTCGAGCAGCGAGCATCCCGCCGATGCTGCCGCCAAGCACGACAGCGTGATCGCCGATCTTGGTTGCCATGGGGCGTTCGCCTCCTCGACGGTACGGACCTGAGCGTTGCCGGAAACGCTAGGCGAACCGTGGGCCGACGACTTCTCCGTTCTTGCGCTGTCCACTGCCGACCGTCGACGGCGCATCCCCGTCGTCGTGCTGTCCATTGGCGACCGTCGAAGACACATCTTCTTTCTTGCGCTTCCGCTCGACGCCGGTACGCAACCGACCCTCCGGCTTGTAGCGTCCGCCCTGCCAATCCCACCGAGAGAGGAACCGGTTGATGCGTCCGTTCCGTGTCGACATCGCGCAGGATGCGGTCGACGACCTTCGTTCCCGCCTCGCCGCCACCCGCTGGCCTGATCCGACGCCCGATGTGGGGTGGAGCCGCGGGGTCCCGCAGCACTACCTCCGACAACTGGTCGAGTACTGGATCGACGGCTTCGACTGGCGTGCGGCCGAGGCGCGCATCAACGAGTTCCCGCAGTACCTGACGACCCTCGACGGGACGACTGTGCACTTCCTGCATGTCCGCTCCCCCGAGCCGAACGCCGTACCGCTGCTGCTGACCCCCGGATGGCCCGGCTCCTTCGTCGAGTTCCTGGACGTGATCGGGCCGCTCACCGACCCCCGGGCCCACGGCGCCGACCCCGACGAGGCGTTCGACGTGGTAGTGCCGTCGCTGCCGGGCTTCGGCTTCTCCGGCCCGATCACCGAGCACGGGTGGACCGTTCCCCGGGTCGCCGGGATGTGGGCTTCGCTGATGGCTTCCCTCGGGTACCGGAGATACCTGCCACAGGGCGGGGACCTGGGCACCTTCGTCAGCCTGCTGCTCGGCCTCACCGACAGCGAGCACGTCCTGGGAACCCACGTGAACTTCCTGTTCACCCCGCCCACCGGCGACCCGCACGAACTCGACGGGTTGGAGCCCGCCGATCTGGCCCGGTTGCAGCAGCTGGCCGAGACCACCGACGGCCAGGGCTACATGAAGGTCCAGGCGACCCGCCCACAGACCCTCGGCTACGCCCTGACCGACTCACCGGTGGGGCAGCTCGCCTGGATCGTCGAGAAGTTCCTCGAGTGGACCGCCGCGGACAAGGTCCCGGAGGATGCCGTGGACCGGGACTGGCTGCTCACCAACGCCGCGCTCTACTGGTTCACCGCGACCGCCGGATCGTCGGCACACTTCTACTACGACAACGCCCCGTTCCTGCCCACCTCGTCCACCGCGCCCCAACCCCTGCCGGCGGTGCCGGGCCCGCTGGGTGTGGCGGTGTACCCGCAGGACATCACCCTGCCCGTACGGCGGCTCGCCGAGCAGCGGATGCCGAGCATCGTGCACTGGGCGGAGCAGCCTCGCGGAGGGCACTTCGCCGCCCTCGAACAGCCCGAGCTGTTCGTGGCCGATCTGCGGTCGTTCCGTCGGCGGATCACCGGCGGCTGAGCACGACACCGGCGTCCGTGCCCTCGGCCGGGCCTGAGCAATCAGGAAGAGGTTTCCGCCCGACCGGCGGCCTAGCGTAGGCGGCGAGGTGTCGGGTACCGCCCGCCCCGCCGGTCCTGGACCGATCTTCGAGGAGCTTACAGATGGTGGAACAGGCCACGACGGCCAAGTTGGAGAACGTCGGATTCGGCGTCCGCGGTCTCGAACTCGAGACGGTACGGTCGGCCGACGGCACCACGATCGCCTTCGAACGGTCCGGGGAGGGCCCGCCGATGGTGATCCTCGGCGGTGGCCTCAACGAGAAGGCGATGTTCGCCAACCTGGCCGAGGCGCTGTCCGGCAGCTTCACGGTGTTCAACTACGACCGACGCGGCCGAGGTGGCAGCGGCCACCACCCGAGCGCCGAGTACGACGTGCAGCGCGAGGTCGAGGACCTGGCGGCGGTGCTGGCGGCGACCGGTGAGCCGGCCTCGATCTTCGCCAACTGCACCGGTGGGATGATCGCCGTGCAGGCTGCGGCAGCGGGCGTGCCGATGGCCAGACTCGCGATGTACGAACCGCCGTACGGCGGCCCCCGGGTCCCCCCCGGCTACCTCGACGAACTGCGCCGCCTGATCGCCGCGGACCGCCGCACCGACACCGTCGCCCTCTTCCTCAAGGAAGACGTCTTCTTCGACGACGAGGTGATCGAGAAGTTCAAACTGCACCCGGTGTGGCCGTCCTTCGAGGCGCTCGCGCCCACCGTGGTCTACGACGCGATCCTCAGCGACGACGCCGACGCCGTCCCCGTCGACCTGCTGGCGCGTGTCACCGTACCGACCCTGGTCATCGGCGGTAGCGACAGTGCCTCCTGGATGTTGGAGACCTGCCGCGCACTGGCCGACGGCATCCCACAGGGGCGCTTCGTGAGCATGCCGAGCGAGGGGCACCTGTTCAACCAGAAGCTGGGCACCCCGTTGCTGACGGAGTTCTTCCTCGAGTGACGCCCGCACCGTAGGGGACCCGACCACGTGCCTGTCAGTTCTCACCGATCAGTAGGAGTCGTCCGATGGAGAATCGCTGTCCCGTCGTCCTGGACACCGCCGGCCGGGACGTCCACGCCGAGGGAGCCCGCATCCGCGCGAACGGTCCGGTGTCCCAGGTCGAGCTGCCGGGTGGGGTGGTCGCGTGGTCGGTGACCGGCTACCAGGCCGCCCGCGAGGTGTTGTCCGATCCCCGCTTCAGCAAGGACCCGCAGAGCTGGCCCGCCTACACCAGCGGAGAGGTCTCGTCCAACTGGCCGCTGATCGGCTGGCTGCTGATGGACAACATGACCACCAACGACGGTGACGACCATCTGCGGCTGCGCAAGCTGGTGTCACGCGGCTTCACCCCCAAGCAGGTCGAGCAGACCCGGCCCCTGATCGAGAAGATCGTCGACGACCTGCTGGGACAGTTGGCCACCGTCGGCCCGGACGAGGTCGTCGACCTCAAGGGGCAGTTCGCCACGCCGCTGCCGGCACGGGTCATCTGCGACATGTTCGGCGTTCCGGCGTCGGCCCGCAGTGCCGTGCTGCGCGGTGCCAACGTCAACGTCACCACCTCGATCAGCGGGGAGGAGGCCGAGGCCAACGTCGAGCAGTGGCACCAGGAGCTGTACGACCTCGCCGAGCTCAAGCGTCAGCAGCCGGGCGACGACCTGACCAGCGTCGTCCTGGCCGCCCACGAGGAGGAGGGACGGCTGACCGACGAGGAGATGGTCGGCACCCTGCACCTCATGCTCGGCGCCGGCTCGGAGACGCTGATGAACGCCCTCAGCTACGCGGTCCTGAACCTGCTCACCCACCCGGATCAGCGCGCGCAGGTCCGCTCCGGTGAGGTGTCCTGGGACGACGTGATCGAGGAGACCCTCCGGTTGGAGGCGCCCGTCGCGCAGTTGCCGCTGCGTTTCGCCACCGACGACGTCGAGATCGCCGGGGTGGTCATCCGGAAGGGAGACCCGGTGCTGATGGGCTTCACCCAGATCGGCCGGGACCCGGACGTGCACGGCGAGTCCGCCACCGAGTTCGACGTGCACCGTGCCGACAAGACGCACCTGTCGTTCGGCCACGGCTCGCACTTCTGCCTGGGCGCCCCGTTGGCCCGGTTGGAGCTGAAGATCGCCCTCCCGGCCCTGTTCGAGCGCTACCCCGACATGTCGTTGGCGGTCGCACCGGAGGACCTGGAGCCGCAGGGCACCTTCATCATGAACGGTCACCGGGCGCTACCGGTCCGGCTGGGGGCACCGGCCACCGTGTCCGCCTGACCAGGTCGAGCGTACGATCCGTGGCCACCGTCCGACGCCGACGGTGGCCACGGTCACGGCCGGGTCAGGGTAGCTCCGCCACCTTGGTGGTCAGGTAACGCCACTCGGGCAGACTGGTGGTGAGACGGGCCGCGGTCTCGAAGGACTCCCGGGCACCGACCCGGTCTCCGGCCATCAGCAGCAGGTGACCACGGACCGCGTGCAGCCGGTGGTGCCGTGCCATCCGGGTGTCAGCCGCCAGGGAGTCGACCAGTTCCAGGGCGACGGCCGGGCCTCGCACCATGCCGAGGGCCACCGCCCGATTGAGCTGGACGACCGGACTCGGCCAGCTGTGTTCCAACAGGTGGTACAGGGCGAGGATCTGCGGCCAGTCGGTGTCGGTGGCCGACTTGGCCTCGTCGTGCAGTGCCGCGATCGCCGCCTGGAGCTGGTACGGCCCCACCTGCCCCGCGGCCAGCGCGCCGGTGACCAGTTCCGTTCCCTCGGCGACGAGACCCCAGTCCCAGCGGCTACGGTCCTGCTCGGCGAGGGGCACCAGGAGCCCGTCGAGACTGGTACGGGCCGCACGGCGGGCCTCGGTCAACAGCATCAGCGCCAGCAGTCCGCTCACCTCCCCGTCGTCGGGCAGCCGCCTGCGGAGCTCACGGGTCAGCCGGATCGCCTCACGGGTCAGGTCGGGGCGGTCGAGGCTGGATCCGGACGAGGCGGTGTAGCCCTCGTTGAAGATCAGGTAGAGCACGTGCAGGACCACCGGCATCCGTTCCCGCTCGTCCTCGACGCCGAGGGGGAAGACCAGTCCGGACTCCCGGATGCGTTGTTTGGCACGGCTGATCCGCTGGCCCATCGTGAGCTGCGGCACCAGGAACGCCTGGGCCACCTGGCCGGTGGTCAGGCCGCCGACGGCACGCAGGGTGAGGGCCATCTGCGAGGTCGGGGACAGCGCGGGATGGCAGCACAGCAGTAGCAGGGTGAGCGTGTCGTCGCCCGGTGGTGCCTCGTCCGGCGGTGCCTGCGCGACCAGTTCGTCGGCCGGCGTCGACAGGTAGAGGCTCCGCTCCCGCTGCTGCCGCGCCGAGTCGCTGCGCCAGGCGTCGGTGAGACGACGGGTGGCGACGGTCAGCAGCCAGGCCCGGGGATTGTCCGGTACGCCGTCACGCGGCCACTGCACCAGTGCGGCGAGCAGGGCCTCCTGCACCGCGTCCTCACAGGCGTGGAACTCCCGGTACCGGCGTACGAGCAGACCGAGGACCTGCTGTGCGAGTGCACGCAGCAGATCCTCGGTCCCGTCGCCGGGCTCGTCACATCTCTTCGCCGGAGTCCTCCATGATCGGTCGGACTTCGGCGACGCCCTCGTGAACGTCGGGAAGCCGAGAGGCGATCTCCACCGCCCGGTCGATGCTGTCGCAGTCGACCACGAAGTAGCCGGCCATCTGCTCCTTCGAGTCGGCGAACGGCCCGTCGGTGACCGTCAGGGAGCCGTTGCGCATCTGGACGGTCCGGGTCAGGCCCGGGTCGGACAGCGCCTGCCCACCGACCAGTTCGCCGGACTTGGAGACCTCCTCCATCAACTCGCCGAACGCGGCCATCCGGGCGTCGGCCTCCTCCGGTGACAGGCCGGCGTCCTGCAGGAACATCGGGTGCTTCCAGGTCGTCGGGTTGCTGTGCAGCAGGATCAGGTACTTCATCGGGTTCTCCTTCGGGTCTGTGGGCGTCGGACCGCCCTCTACAAAGGAGTCGGAGCCACCAGGCGCATTTCGACACGGTGGGTGACGACATTCTCGCCCGAAGAATGCGTTCAAGGCTCGCACACCCGACCGGCGTGATGCCACACGGCACTCCGCAAGAAGACGTGCCGCCCGACGGGCCGTAGTTTCGACTCACAGCCCGAGTCCGCACGACAAGATGGGAGCAGCCATGTCCGATGCACCGCTGGCCGTGGTCACCGGAGCCTCCTCCGGCATCGGCGCGGAGTTCGCCCGGGTGCTGGCCGACCGGGGCTACCGGATCCTGGCCGTGGCCCGCCGCGGCGACCGGCTCGACGACCTCGCCGAGGCGACCGGTGGGCGGGTCATCCCGGAGGTCCGCGACCTGACCGCCGAGGGCGCGATCGCAGGGGTGGCGGAGCGCGCCGAGGAACTCGGCGGCGCCGACCTGCTCGTCTGCAACGCCGGCCGGGGACTGCACGGGAAGTTCACCGAGGCGGACCGCGTGGACACCCTGAGCATGCTTCATCTCAACGTCCTGGCCACCGTCGACCTGACCGCCCAGGTGGTGCCCCGCATGGTCGAGCGACGCTCCGGCGGTGTGATCGTGGTGGCTTCCTCGCTCGGCTTCGTCACGACGCCCTACCTGGCCGCCTACGGTGCCAGCAAGGCATTCCTGCTGTCGTTCGCCGAGGCGCTCTCGACCGAGTTGCAGGGCACCGGTGTCCGGGCGATGGCGCTCTGCCCCGGCCCCACCATCTCCGAGTTCAGCAACGTCGCGGGGCTCGGTGACAAGGTGGAGAAGACGCCGGGGCACACCACGTCGGCCGAGGTGGTGGCGGGTGCCATGCGCGGCTGGGACGCCGGCCGCACCGTCACGGTCCCCGGCGTGATCACCAGGATGATGACCCTCACCCTCGACCACGCGCCGCGGCCGGTGGCCCGCCGGGTCATGGCACGGGTGTTCCGCTGACGCGTCGCGCCGGTGCCGGGTCCCGGCTGCGGCACTGCCTGCCGCGAGCACGACCCCCTGGCCGGCAGTGCCGGCGGCGGCCGGTCGCGGGTGCCGCCCGGCGGTCGCCGGGCGGCCGCGAGCGGTCAGGAGAAGCGCTGCTTGATGTGGACGGTCACCTCGTCGCCCTGCTCCTTGGCCACGAGCTTACGCAGCGCGGCCTTGATCGGAATCATGTGGTTGCCGCCCCCCACCGGCAGCATGGTCGCTTCGAACGGCTGGCCGTCGATCGTGCCGCTGATCTTCACTGCCCGGCGGGTGCCGAAGAACTCTCCGGAGTCCTCCATCACCACGCAACTCCAGCCACTGTTGTTGTCCTTCGTGATCGGCACCGTGAACGTGGTGTCGACACTCTGCGGAGTCTTCGCTTTGGTCTCGGCCATTGTCCGCTCTCTCTTTCTCGGGTCCGATGGAACGTGAGCCGGCGCGGGGCCTTGCAGTTCCAATCATGACGGAAGTTCGTCGATCCGCTGGGTGATCGGCGCGGCGGGTCGGTCAGTGCGGGTCCGGCCGGGCGGCCCCGGCGGCAGCCACCAAGCCGCTGGTGATCCGGTCGACCTGGTCGGCGTTGATGATCAGGGGTGGCGCGACGACGATGTTCGGTCCGGTCCGCCGCACCAGCACGCCACGGTCCTTCATCAGACGACGTACCTGTCCGGCGCGTCGCGGGGTGTCGAACTCGACGGCGGCGAGCAGACCCCGGCCCCGGACGACCGACACGGAGGGCAGCGACCGCAGCTCCGCCAGACCGGTGAGCAGCTGCTCGCCGCGGGCCCGGACGTTCGCCAGGACGTCGTGGGCCGCAAGGTAGTCGAGGACGGCGAGTCCGGCCGCGCAGGCGGAGGCATGCCCGGAGTGGGTGTGACCGTGGACGAAACCGGCCAGGGTCCGGTTCCTGTCGAAGACCTCGAAGACACTCTCCGTGGTGGTCACCGCACCGATCGACATGTAGCCGGCGGCCAGCCCCTTGCTGGTGCAGACGACGTCCGGCTCGATCCCGGCGTGCTGGTAGCCGAACATCCGTCCGGTCCGGCCGAAACCCGTTGTCACCTCGTCGAGGACGAGCAGCACCCCGTTCCTGTCGCACAACTCGCGGGCGGCGCGCAGGTAGTCGTCGGGTACGACGTGCGCGCCGCGGGCCTGCACCGGCTCGATCAGCACGGCGGCGATCCGGTGCCCCTGCTCGGTGAGGAGGTCACGCAGGGCGTCGACACCGCCGCCCGCAACGGTCGGGTCGAAGCCGTCGACTGTCACGAAGTCGGCCGGCGTGACCCGTGCGGCGACCGGGGAGCTGCCTGCTCCGCAGGCAGCCGCAGCCATGGTCGCCCCGTGGTACGCGTTCGGCAACGAGACGATGAGGGTCCGGTCCCGGTCGCCGAGCACGGCGTGGTGGAAGCGGGCGATCCGGATGGCGGCCTCCACCGCCTCCGAGCCGCTGTTGCAGAAGAACGTACGGCTCAGCCGGGGGGCAGCCAGCTCCGCGATGCGCTGCGCGAGCCGGATGGCGGGTACGTTGGCACCCTCCCCCATGTCGTAGGTCATCAGGTGGGCCAGTTGGGCGCTCACCGCCTCGACGATCTCGTGGCACCCGTAGCCGAGGGTCGCGTTGAGACCGGAGGACTTCGCGTCGAGGAATCGTCTGCCGTCGGCGTCCCACACGTCGCAGCCCTGTCCGGCCACGGCCAGGACGACCTCCGGGTTGACCCGGGTGGGCGACCAGGGGTGCCACAGGTGCTCGGCGTCCACGGCGAGCAGGTCGGCCCGCTCGTCGGCGTGCCGGGTGGTCCGGGCTGCGTTCATCTCGGTCGCCTCTCTGCATCGGTCGACCGGTTCGGTGCGGACGTCAGGTGTCCGCACCGAACCGGATTGAGTGTTCGGCCGTCAGCGGGCGGCAGCGATCTGCTCGGCCACCGGGTCACGCACCTCGGTGTCCACCCGCTCCACCAGGGCCATCAGGAGGATGCCGCCGAGCACCAGCAGGATCGAGCCGACCCGGAAGGCCAGCGTGTAGCCCTCGGTGGCGGCGGCGGCTTCGGACACACCGCGCTCGACAGCGGACCCGGCCTGCCGCAGGGCGAGGGTGACGAGTACGGCGATACCGAGCGCGCCACCGATCTGCTGCGAGGTGGTCAGCAGTCCGGACGCCAGACTGGAGTCCTGCCCGGTGACCTTGTGCAGCGCCGCGGTGGTGGTCGCCGGGATGCTGGCACCGGCGAACAGCCCGAAGACCAGCATGCCGGGCAGGATGCCGATCACGTACGAGCTGTCGGCGGATACCAGGCTGGTCAGGAACAACCCCACACCCGCGCCGATGTAGCTGAAGGCCGCCATGTTCCGGATACCCAGCTTCGGCACCAGCGTGGTGCCCAGGCCGATACCGGCGCCCATGGCGACGCTCAGTGGCAGCCAGGCCAGGCCGTTCATCAACGGCGAGTAGCCCAGCACCTGCTGTTCGAACAGGGTCAGCATGAACGTGTACGAGATGAAGGCGGCCATGAACAGCACCGTGGCGATGTTGACGGCCGTCCGGGTGCGGTTGGCGAAGAAGCGCAACGGGATCAGCGGGTCACGTGTCCGACTCTCCACGAGCACCATGAGGCCGAGAAGGGCCACGCCACCGAGCAGCGGACCCAGCACGGTGGCCGATCCCCACGGGTGTTCGGCGGCGTGCAGCAGACCGAAGACGACCCCGACGAGACCGAGGGTCAGGGTGAGGCCACCGAGCACGTCGATGCTCTGGCCGTCCTTGCGCACCATCCGGCTCTCCCGGACCATCCGGGGGATCAGGAACAGCACGACCAGGGCGACCGGCAGGTTGATGAAGAAGATCCACCGCCAGTGGGCAAGGTCGGTGAGCACGCCGGAGATGACGTAGCCCAGGGTGCCGCCGAGGCCGATGATGCCGCCCCAGATGCCGACCGCCTTGGTCCGTTCCTTGGGGTCGGTGAACAGCAGGGCGATCAGGCCCAGCGAGGCGGGCGCGGCGAGGGCCTCGGCGAGACCCTGGCCGAAGCGGCCGGCGACCATCATCCACGGTTCGACCGCCGCACCGGACACCACCGAGGACACGGCGAAGACGACCACACCGGTCAGCAGCAGCTTCCGTCGGCCGAACACGTCGGCCATCCGTCCACCCAGGATCAACAGGCCTCCTGCGGCCAGCACGTAGGCGTTGACCACCCAGGCCAGGCCGGCGGCCGAGAACCCGAGGCTGTCCTGGATGCGGGGTAGGGCGACGTTCACGACGGTCATGTCGAGCAGGATCATGAACTGAAGCCCGGAGAGTACCGCCAGCACGGTCCACCGCCGTGGGTCCGGCGGCGCCGGTGTCGGGCCCGCCGTCGGCGACTTGCCCGCCTCCGTGGTGGTGCTCAGGTCTTCGGTGGTCACGCGAAATCTCCCTTGATCATGTATTCGACGTGCGGACGGCATGTAGGGCGGCCACGACCAGACCGAAGGGTCTCCGTCCCACCGGTTCGCACCTGAGGAGACGGATCGCGCGTCGACCACCAGTCGACTTGAGTCCATTTTGGACGGTTGACGGATGCATCGACCTTCTTCGGTGAGGTTCGGCGATGTTCACACCGTATACCGCAGCGCACGACATGGGCAACGAGGCTGGATCGCGTGCCGCGAGTCGTCCCGTCATCGCCGCAACCGCGCCCGTACCGGCACCTCGTCCCAGGCCATCAGGGTGTTGTTCGGCCGACGTCGCGCAGGGCCGGCCAACTCCCACTGCCGCACCCTCGACACCAGTGCGCCGAGCAGACACTCCGCCTCCAGGCGCGCCAGGTTCTGCCCCACACACTGGTGCAGCCCGAAGCCGAAACCCAGGTGCCCCGAGGGGTCACGGGACAGGTCGTAACGGTGCGGATCAGGCCACCGCTGCGGATCACGGTTGGCCGAACCCAGGAACAACAGGACCTTGGCCCCGTCGGGGATGACCGCGTCGCCCACCCGCGCCTGTCCCCGGGCGGTCCGGAAGAACGTCTGCACCGGGGAGGCCCAACGGACCGCCTCGTCGAACGCCACCCGGGCCAGACCGGGCTCGTCACGGAGTCGCTCCCACTGCTTCGGGTGGGTGACCAGCGCGTGCAGCGTGGCGGCGATCGAGTGGACGGTGGTGTTCACCCCCGCCGCGAACAGCGACCGCAGCACCTGCGGAGCCTGGTCGGGAGTCAGCTCCCCACGGTCGGCTGCGGCCCAGATCTGGTCCCCGAAGCCGCCTTCGGCCAGACCCTGCCGCCGGCTGCTCTCGTCGACCCAGTCCGACAACCGCTTCGCCCGTGGCGCACCCGCCACGACGAGCTCGTTGCGGGGACCGAACGCGTTGAGCAGGAAGTCGCTGAACGGTAACAGGTTGTCGCGCCCCTGGTCCGGAATGCCGAGCGCGTCCGGGAAGACCCGCAGTGGGTACGCCTCGGCCAGCGCCGACACCGCCTCGAACTCGACCACCCCGCCGACGGCACCGGCGCAGAGCCGGTCGACCATCTCCTCGGCCACCACCGTCCACTCCGCCCGCAGTCGGCGTTGGGCCCGTGGGCCGAGCAGCGCGGACAGCACCCTGCGGGGGGCGTCGTGGTGTGGCGGGTCGGCCTCCACGACGGCGCTGAGTCGACGCCACGGCTTCTCGGTCCTGAAGTTGGACAGCCCGACCCCGGCCCCGGACTCGAACACCTGCCAGTTGCGTAGCACGGCACGGACGTCGTCGTAGCGGGCGATGCCGTAGACCCCGTGGGCCGGTAGGAACACCACCGGCCCGGCGGCGCGCAGCTCGGCCTCGAAGTCGTGCGGATCGGCCAGGACCGCCGGGTCGAACGGGTCGACGTCGCTGACCGGCACCACCGGTCCGGGCGGCACGGGAGCGGGGTTCTCGGTCATCGGGGCGGCCTCCGGAGGATGCGGGCTGGGACCGGTCGGGTGACCGAGGGGTCCCGGGTGGCAGGCGATGGACCGGCCATCTCACAGGTCCAGGACGAGGCGGTCCCCGCGGGAGCGGGAGACACAGGGGTACATGAGGTCACCGGCTGCCCTCTCCTCGTCGGTGAGCAGCGCGTCCCGGTGGTCGACCTCGCCGCGTACGACGCCTGTCTCGCAGGTGCCGCAGGTTCCCTCGCGGCACGACGACAGCAGGTCGACACCCACCGTGCGGAGGGCGTCCAGCACCGTCGTGCCCGGGGACACCCGCAGGCGGGCTCCGCTACGAGCCAGCACGACCTCGAACGGCTCGTCCCGCACCGGTGCGACCTCGCGCCCGGCGAAGCGCTCCGTACGCAGCGTGTACGGCGGCCAGTGGGCACACGCGGCAGCCACCGCGTCGATCATTCCGGCCGGTCCGCAGCAGTAGACGCGGCGGCCGGCGTCGACCACGCGCAGCCGACCGGTCAGCTCCGGCCGGCCCCGCTCGTCGGTGGCACACACCTCGACCCGGTCGCCGTGACCGGCGAGTTCGTCGAGGAACGCCATCGTCCGACGGCTGCGCCCGGCGTAGAGGAGGTGCCAGTCCGCGCCCACCGACTGTGCCTGGTGGACCATCGGCAGCAGCGGGGTGACACCGATGCCGCCGGCCACGAACAGATACCGTCCGGCCGGTACGAGGGGGAAGTTGTTGCGCGGCGCACCCACACCGACGCGGTCGCCGACCCGCAGCACGTCGTGGACGTACGCCGAGCCGCCTCGGCCGTCCGGTTCGCGCAGCACCGCGACGCGGTACCGGTACGCGTCCCACCGGTCGCCGCACAGCGAGTACTGCCTGGTGTGCCCGGACGGCAGCACCAGGTCGACGTGCGCGCCGGGGGTCCAGTCCGGCAGACGGGCGCCTTCGGCGTCGACCAGTTCCAGTGCGACGACGCCGTCGGCGACGGTCCGCTTGGCCGCGACGCGCAGCCGCAGCCGCCGGGCCGGCACCGCCCCGCTCACCTCGACCATCCCATCGAAGGTCCTCCACCGTCGGCTCGACCGGGCCGGACCGTGCGTCCGCACCGGCGCGTCGGGCCGCGCAACTGTCCGACGACAGATGGTGACCGACGCTTTCCGAACCGTTGCACGCCCGGCCCCACGCCGTCTTCTTCCGGATTGCGCACTGCGCACGGCCGGGTACGAATGCCTGCCCGGGACTGCGACCTGCGGCACGCGGACACCTCGTCCGGCCGCCGCCGCACGGGGCACCTTCTAGGCTGGCCGCCATCCCGAGAACGACCCGGAAGCGGCAGGTGACAGGACAGTGACCACCAGGTCGACGCCGTACCACCACGGCGACCTGCGCACGGCGTTGGTCGAGGCCGGACTGCGGCTCGCCCGCAGCGGCGGGCTGGGCGCACTCGGGCTGCGCGAGCTGACCCGCTCGATCGGGGTGAGCCCGAACGCCGCCTACCGGCACTTCGCCGACCTGCAGGCGCTCGTCGCCGCCGTCGCGGTCGAGGCGCAGCAGCACATGGTCGGCGGCATGCTGGACGGCGCGGCCGAGAACGCGGAGCACGAGGACGAGGCCACCCTCGCTCTCCGTCGGCTGCGCGCCGTCGGCCTGGGCTACATCCGGTTCGCCCTGACCGAGCCGGGCTGGTTCGAGGTGGCGGTCCTGACCCAGGACGAGCCGCCCGACGACAGCCGGGACCTGTTGACCGACAGTCAGGTTCCAGCGCCGTACCAACTGTTGATGGACGCCCTCGACGGCCTGGAGTCAGCCGGTGTCATCAGTACCGAACGCCGCGTCGGGGCCGAATGGGCCTGCTGGTCGGCGGTACACGGGTTCGCCGAGTTGGCAGTTCGGGGACCACTGCGGCACCAGGATCGGGGCACAGTCGACCGGCTCGCCGCGCACGTGGTGGATTCGATCATCAGAGGCGTCACGAACCGGGACCCCGGGCAGCACACCTAGGTCGTCGGGCTCGGGGGGTCGGGACCGGCCGGGCCACCGCCCGCTGTTCACACCGGTACCAGCTCGATGAGCGAGAGGTAGGCGGCCCGCCCGGCCGGATGGACGGCCCGCAGGGTCAGACCCGCCCGCCCGGCGAGATCACCCAGCGCGGTCAGCCCACGTTCCCTGCCTCCGTTGTAGGCGAGCATCCGCAGGTCCATCGCCGTGCTCGCCGACTCGCCGTCCACGCCGACGGCCTCCAACAGCAGCACCACGCCGTGCGGACCGGCCGCTTCGGCACAGCGCCGCAGGATCGCCACCGAGGCCTCGTCGTCCCAGTCGTGGATCACCGCCGAGAGCAGGTATCCACCGGCACCGGGCGGCAGCGGGTCGAAGAAGCTGCCCGTCACCGCCTCGGCACGATCGGCGAGTCCGACCTCGGCGAACCGACGGCGGGCCCGCGACACCGGACCGGGTAGGTCGAGCACCAGCCCGGTCATCGACCGGTGCGCGTGCAGCAGCGTCGCGAGCAGGGCACCGCTGCCGCCGCCGACGTCCACCACGTGCCCCAGTGCCGCCCAGTCGTAGCACCGGGCCACCCCGTCGGCCTCGGTCTCGATGTGCCGTCCCATCAGCGCGTCGAATGCCGCCGAGTGGGCCGGCTCAGCGGCGAGATCGTCCCAGAACGTCCGGCCGTACCGGACCGGGTATGCCGGTTGCCCGGTACGCACCGTGTGGGCCAGGTCGATGAGACACAGGTCGCCCCGGCCGACCCCGACGTCCACGTCCAGCCACCGACGTCGACCCCCGGGATGGTCGTCGCGCAACTGCTCGCCCAACTCGGTGGTGGCGTACCCACCGGTGGCGTCCCGGGTCAGCAACCCGGTCGTGACCAGGTGCCGCAACACCAGGTCCAGCGCGTCGGCGTGGGATCCGGTCGCCGCGGCGATCTCCGCAGCGGTACGTCGACCGGCCGCGATGTGGTCGGCGATCCGCAGCGTCGCCGCCACCCGGATCGCCATCGGTGTCGCCAGGTCGGCCAACGCCCGCAGACCGATCCGGGGAGCCTCACCGTCGTCCATGCTTCCTCCTGCCACCGCCGCCGACACGCATCGATTGTGTCGGCGGCGGTGCCGGGGCGTCCTCTTCGGACGTGCCGCGTCGGCACCGGTGCCACGCCGACCGGATCGGATCGGTCCGGTCGGCGGGCATCGGCGCGTCGGGTCGGTCAGCGGGCGGTCGGCAGGGCCACCGCGGCCGGCGGTGGAGCCGGGTCCAGGGAGACGTCCCGGTGTTTGCGCTCCAGGAGCCACTTCCCCCACCAGAACAGTCCGCGCAGCAGACAGACGATCGTGACGGCGAAGAAGGTGGTGTAGACGATGTTGAAGACCATCAGCACGCCGTACACCATGCCCACACTCGCCCCGAACATGAACTGCATCCAACCGGCTGTCGGGGTCGTACCGGGGTCGGTGATCATGTAGTTGGTGAACAGCACGAACGCCACGCCGGTGATCGGCACCAGCGCGCCCCACAACGACACGTCCCAGATCCAGTGCCGAACCAACGCCTGGATGATGAAGGCGCCCAGCCAGCCGACGATCAGGGGGACCTTCTTGGTCAGCATCGCGTTGAGGACCGTGCCGGCGGTCACGATCACGATCGGGATCAGGATGCTGATCATGTCCGGCACGTTCTCGGTGAAGTGGTACGGCGGCGCGACGTTGACCCAGGAGAAGACCAACAGGGTTGCCGTGATGCCGAAGTTCGACGGGTTCATGAAGTGCCGCATCCGACCCCGGATCGGTGCCTGCAGCAGCGCCTTCTGCCCCACCGCCACGACGACCGCGAAGCCGATCGGCCAGAAGTTGTCGTTGGCGTAGAGCAGCATGTTGGCCGCGAGCGCGGTGATGTGGGTGGGCAGCAGGAAGGTGTACATGCCCCACATGCCGTTTCCGCTGTAGGCGGCCGACCGGCCCGTCGCCCGCGCGGCGACCGTCTCCACCAGGATCTCGGTGGCATAGCCGATCGCCAGGGCGAAGAAGGGCCAGGTCCAGGGCTGCTCGAAGCCGAGGACGGTGTAGCCCAGGATGTTGAAGACGGTCATGGACATCGCGAAGTTGCGCAGCGCCATGTAGCGCGGGTCGCGGCTGTCCACCCGGGGCGGTACGCCCGGCCGGTCGCCACCGGCCTGCTGCCGCGGCACGGGGTTGCCGCCGTTACGCCCGGCGGTGTCCGGGCTTGCCGTGGTGAGGACGCCGCGGGCGTCCTCGACGGGTTTGACGTCCGTCATCGGCGGTTCAACTCCTCGGCTCGGTCGGTCAGCAGCAGGTCGTGCCGGCCGGCGGTCAGGTCGATCGTCTGTCGGTGTGTCTGGCCGTTGAGGTCTCGCCAGCACAGCTGCACCGAGACCGGACGGTCGGCCGCGTCGCCGAGACCGAAGAAGACGTCGAAGCTGCGCCGTCCGGAGTGCCCGCCACCACCGTCGAGTTGTCCGACCTGGGTCCGACCGTCGGCGGTCGTGATGGTGACGTGCGCGCCGTAGGCGGGTGACGTGCCGGTGGTCGACGGGGTACGTCCGTCGGCGGCGAGGGCCGGCCGGCTCAGCCGCAGCGACAGATGGTTGTCGCTGTCACCGCGGGTGTTACGGAAGTAGGCGGGTGCGCCCCACTGTCGGGCGACCGCGATGTCCTGCGCGCCGTCGCCGTCGGGATCGGCGACGGAGATCCCCCGCGACGGCGTGTCCTCGTCCAGCCCCAGTTCCGGGCTCAGGTTCACGTATCGACCATTGTCCTCGCGGACCCAGAAGGCCACCGGGTTGCCCCCGGAGATGTCGTCGCCGGGCTTGGCGTTGGGCCACATGGCGGGCTCCCGCAGCATCAGGTCGTTGGCCATGGCCAGTTCCTGAAGCCAGTTGAACCGGTTGATGTCGCCCTTGATGAATCCTGCGGCCTGCACGACCTCCAGGCCGCCGCTGTTGTCGAAGTCCGCCATCTTCACGTCCCAACCCCAGCCGACCCACGCGAGGTTGCGCCGGGCCGCCCGGTTCTCGAAGGGAGCGATCCCCCGACTCAACTGCTCCCGGGCGGCCTCCGGGGACGCGGCGGTGTTGTGCCAGACGAAGTTGCTCTCCTCCAGCCCCCAGGACTCGGTGATGTTGCTGACGAACATGTCGAACCGTCCCCGACTGTGCAGGTCGGCGAAGTCGACGCCCATGCCCTTGAAGGAGTCGTGCCCGAGCACCAGCGACTTGGGCGTCAGGGGCGTGCGGACGCCCTCGGCCAGGTTGAACCGGATCCGGCCGGGAGTGGAGACGTTGTGGAAGAACCGGTCCTGGCCGAAGTCGTTGGCGAGGTACAGCTCCGGCAGCAGGTCCCCGTCGAGGTCGGCGGAGGCCGCACCGAGGGTCCAGCCGGTGGCGTACCGCGGGTCGAGGGCGACCTGTTCCTCGTAGGTCACCGTCGGGTCGTCCCCCGACGTCGCACCGCTCCAACGCAGGACGTGTGCGCCGCCGGCGTTGTGGCCGTGCGACATGGAGTGGTTCATCTGCACGTTGGGCAGACCTTCGGGGTCGAGCACCTGACTGTCCGGGAAGTAGTTGAACAGAGCGATGTCGGGTCTGCCGTCTCCGTCGAAGTCGGCCACGGTGACCGCGTTGGTGTTCCACAGCGGCCCTCGGTAGACACCGTCGTCGGTGCGCTGCTGCGGAACGAGCTCGACAGGTTGGTACGTGTCGTTACTCAGTGCCGTGGCACCCTCCTTCTGCAGGAAGACCACGGGGGTGCGACCCCAGTAGATGACCAACAGGTCCATCCGGCCGTCGAGGTTGAAGTCACCGGGTGTGCAGCCCATCGGGGCGATGGTCGAGCCCATCGGCAGCGGCGCCGGGTCCACCACGAACGGTTGGTACGTCGCACCGGTGTCCGGTACCGGCGTGACGATCACCGCGTCGCTGCGGGTGTCGACCAGGCACATGTCGTTGGCGACACCCTGGCCGTCGAGGTCGTTGACGGCGATGGACGCGCCGACCGACGAGATCCAGGAGCGGATGTGCTCGTACTTGGGATTGACGGTACGGATGCTGCGCTCCGGCAGACCGGGTGGCAGCTCGATCGGCAACTCCGTGAACGCGAATCGGCCGGCGATCTCGGCACGGGTGTCCGCCGAGGCGCTCGGCAGGCGTGCGACGAGGAACATCGTGGCCGCCAGCACGAGCACCAGGATGGGTGCCATGAGACGACGCAGTGGGCTTACTGGTTGCGATGGCAACGGTCCCCCTCGGAAACGAGACGACGTCGGGACGGCCGACCGACGCTCCGCATCGCGGTCCGCGCCGTAGCGCGCGGTGGCAGGCGTCAGGACCGGCCATGACACAGGCTCGCCTCGGGATCTCCGGAAGGATCGACCCCGAAAGTGCGGCCACCGATATCTTCACCGACCGATCCGGAGACGTCTTCTCAACAATTGCTCATTGTCGAAGATCTATATTAATCAGAAAGCGGATATCACCGATCCCGACTCATCACGTGAATCATTTACCTGATGTGAACAAGAATCGCGCCGCCGAGCCCGGTGAGGCTGGCGGCGCGACGCGGAGGTGCGGAGGTGCGGAGGTCGTCGGACGGGGGCGGTCAGGCCACGAACGGCGGGATCACGTCACCGGGAGGCGACTCTCATCGGCAGGCCACCCCGCACCCGCAGCGACAACATCGGCTCGGGGACGACGGGTCGACCCGGGAGGCAGGTGAGCACGAGGTCCCGGGCGAGCAGGGACAGCACGAACACCGCCTCCAGCATGCCGAGATGGTTTCCGACGCAGAACCGAGGACCGGCGCCGAACGGGATGTACGCGTATCGCGGCCGCTCGGTGCGGTCGTCCGGGTCGAAACGCTGCGGGTCGAACCGGTGCGGGTCCGGCCAGAAGTCCCGATGCCGGTGCAGCGTGTACGGACAGACCAGCACGTCGGCCCCGGCCGGCACCCGGTAGCCGCCGACCTCGTCGGCGGCGATCGCCTTACGCGGCAGCAGCCACACCGGCGGGAACAGGCGCATCGCCTCCTGCACCACCATCGTGGCGTACCGCAGCCGTCCCAGGTCCTCGAACGTCGGCAGACCACCGCCGAGCACCCTGCTCGCCTCCTCGTGCAGTCGTTCACGTACCTCGGGATGCCTGTCGATCAGGTACAACGACCAGCTCAACGTGCTCGCGGTGGTCTCGTGCCCGGCGAGCAGCAGGGTCACCAGCTCGTCGCGCAGCCGCTGCCGCCCGACGCCGGGGTCGGACTCCGCCCCGGCCGAGGTGATCAGTCGGGACAGCACGTCGGGCCGGTCGTCGTCGACCGCCCCCCGCTCGGCGACGAGCCGGTCGACGACCCGTTGCAGCTGCCGTCGGGCCCGCCGGAACCGCACCTGGCGGGGCAACGGGACCCAGGTCGGCACCGCGCTCAGCGAGGCCAGCTCGAACATCGCCTGGTCCTGGACGGCCGCGAAGTCGTCGCCCAACGCGGGGAACCGACCCAGGTCGGTGTCGAGCAGGGTCCGGCCGAGCACCCCGAGGGTCAGCGCGGTCATCTCCTCGGGCACGTCGACCACCGCTGCTCGACGGGCCCGCAGCCGGTCGACGAGGGCCGCTGCCTCCTCGGCCACCGCGCCTGCCTGGTCGGCGATCCGTCGGCTCTGGAAGGCAGGCTGGATCACCTTGCGCTGCTTGCGCCACAGCTCGCCCTCGCTGGTGAGCAGGCCGTCGCCGAGCGCCCGCCGGGCGTGCACCAGGCCGATGCCCTTGTGGTAGTTGGCCGCGTTGTCGGCCAGCACGTGTTTGGCGTGCTGAGGATGGTTGAAGAAGTACAGCTCCTTGGGGCCGACCGGCAGGCGGGCGGCATCGCCGTACCGGTCCGCGGCCGAGGTCATCATGCCCAGGCGGTCACGGTTCATCACCACCAGCATCCGGACCGCCGCCGCCCGTGACGGCCCCGGCGGGACCCGCCCGGGCAGCACGGCGCTCACGTCGGCACCTCGGTCGGCACCCGGTCCAGCCGGCGGAAGGCGCCGTCGGCGAACAGCAGCGCGTCGTCCACGCCGTGCCGCTGGGCGCCCACCAGCCGGCCGACGAAGATCGTGTGGTCGCCGGTGTCGTACGAACGCCACAGCTCGCACTCGAAGTGCGCGGCGGCACCGACCAGCAGCGGCGCGCCGGTGCCCGGGCCGACGACCCACTGCCCGAACTCGAACTGCCGGGCCCCCAGCGGGCGGCGGCGATCGGCGAAGTACCGCGCCACCTCCTCCTGGTCACCGGCGAGCACCGACACCCCGAACCGGCCGGCCTCGCGCAACGCCCGGTTCATCAGCGCCTCGCAGTCCACGCACACCAGAGCCAGCGGCGGGTCGAGGGAGACGGAGGTGAAGGAGTTGGCCGTCATGCCGTGCGGGCTGGACCCGCCGACGGTGACGACGGTGACCCCGGTGGTGAATATCGCGAAGGCGCGCCGCAGCTGACGCGGGTCCGGTCTGTCGGGGGGGTCGAACGGGACGTTCACAGTGGCCTCCCTGCCGCGACGGTGACGGGTGCGCCGGTGGCGTACGGCGCGAGTGCACGGCCGAGCGCCTCCGGCACCCGGGCGGGCACCGTACGGTTGTTCGGCCCCCGCATGCAGGCGACCCGCTGCGTGCCCCGGGCGACGAGCGTCTCGACACCGGCGACGCCGAGCCGGACGTAGTCGAAGCCGAACTCGACCTGGGTCTGGGCCAGCTCCAACAGCCTCATCCGGATCGCCAGTTCGTCGAAGGCGGTGATCTCGGCGAAGAACTCGCAGTCGACCCGCAGAGTGAACAACTTGAGGTCGTCCTGCAGGTCGGCCAGCACCTGCGGGGCCCGCTCCCGGAGGAACATCTCCCGGCAGCGGCCCTGCCATCGCAGGTAGTTGACGTAGTAGACGTTGCCGACGATGTTCGTCTCCTCGAACCCGACGACATGCCGGTACTCGTAGTACTGCTCCATGGGTCACCGTCCCTCGGTCAGCACCGCGAAGACCACCGGTTCGGTGACGTCGCGGACGGTAGTGGCGAAGGTGGCCACCCGTACGTCGCCGGAGACCAGCACGCTCCAGCCCGAGCGGGTGACCGGATGCAGGACCAGCGGGTCGCCACTGCGACGGCCGGCCTTCTGTAGACACTCCAACGCCGTCCACACCCGGGTGGCGGCGACGTCGATCTCCTCGCCCGCCTCGGCGGCGAGAAGCCGGGCCAGGTCGGTGTGCCGACCGAGCAACCCGGTCCACGTCTGCGCCGACCGTCCGGTGACCGGTTCGACGTCGCAGCCCACCGTCTCCGCGCTGGAGACGCAGAGGGTCAGCCCTGCGCCGTGGGCCACCGACAGGTTCTGCCCGCCGGGTACCTCCGGGCGACCGTCGGGCCGATACCGGACCTCGACCGGCCTGCCGAACACCTGCCCGGCCGCCGACCGGGTCCGGGCGCGCCGACGGGC
>NZ_JBEPEQ010000038.1:0-47749 GCF_040300925.1 Micromonospora sp. NPDC000207 | reverse complement strand
ACGTGCAACGCCACAAGCGACGACGAACACGCCGTGTCCACAGTGATCGCCGGCCCCTCCAACCCCAACACGTACGCGATCCGACCGGAGGCGACCGCCGAGGAACCACCGGTGAGCAGGTAACCCTCACTCTCCTTCGGCACCTGCGCGTTCTGGCCGTACCCCTGGTACGCAGCGCCGAGGAAGACACCGGTGTCCGTACCGCGCAGGGAGTGCGGGTCGATGCCGGCGTTCTCGAACAGCTCCCACGTCGTCTCCAGGACCTGCCGCTGCTGCGGATCCATCGCCAACGCCTCACGCGGCGAGATCCCGAAGAACGCCGCGTCGAAGTCGGCCGCCCCGTCCAGGAACGCGCCGTGCCGGGAGTAGCTGGTGCCGTGCCGCTCGGGGTCCGGGTCGAACAGCGCGTCGAGGTCCCAGGACCGGTCCGACGGCATCTCGGTGACCGCGTCGCCGTCGGCGACGATGAAGTCCCACAACTGGTCGGGGGTACGCACTCCACCGGCGAGGCGGCAGGCCATCCCGACGATCGCGATCGGCTCGTCGGCCTCCCCGGGTGCCTGCGGGACGACCGCCGCAGCCGGGGTCGTCGCCTCCGGCTCACCGACGAGTCGTTCCAGGTAGTGCGCGGTGAGGCGGTCCACTGTCGGGTGGTCGAAGACGATGGTCGTGGCCACCCGGACCCCGGTCACCGCCGCGAGCCGGTTCCGCAGGTCGACGGCGGTCATGGAGTCGAATCCCAGGTCACGGAAGGCGACGTCACGCTCGATCACCGTCGGCGTGCCGTGGCCCAGCACCGCTGCCACCTCGGCTCGGACCAGCCGGGCGACATGCTCGTGACGTTCGGCCTCCGGCATCGACGCCAGCCGCCGGGCGAGATCCGATTCCTGACCGGTCTCCTCGGCCCCGGCGCGGACCCCACCGAGTTCGTCGAAGAGGGGCCGGCGGCGGGCGGCGGTGAACAGTTCGACGAACCGCTCCCGGTCCAGGTCCACCACCGACACCCACGGGTCCCCGGCGTCCAGGGTGGTCCGCAGCTCCTCGATCGCCCGCTGCGGGTCCATGGCGCGCAGGCCCTGGCTGCGCAGGTAGTCGCCGCCCTCGGTACCGGCCATGTTCTGCCCGGCCCACAGACCCCAGGCGATCGAGGTGACCGGCAGCCCACTGCGCCGACCACGACGGGCGAAGGCGTCGAGGAAGGCGTTGCCCGCCGCGTAGGAGGCCAGCCCCGGGCTGCCCCACACCGCCGCGTTCGAGGAGAACAGCACGAGGGCGTCCAGCTCGGGACAGAGTTCGGCCAGGTTCGCCGTACCCCGCACCTTCGCGTCGGTGATCTCGGTGAACTCGCTCTCGGTCAGCTCCTGTACCGCTGTGGACCGGGAGATCCCGGCGGCGTGGAACACCGCCGTGACCACCCGTCCCTGCGCCCGTGCGGCGTCGAGGACGGCCGCCAACCGGTCGCGGTCGGCGACGTCGCAGGCCGTGATGGTGACTCCCGTGCCGAGCGCGACCAGTTCGTCACGCAGGTCGGCGGCACCGGCCGCCTCCGCTCCCCGCCTGTTGAGCAGCACCAGGTGCTCGGCGCCCGCACCGGCGAGCCAGCGGGCCAGGTGCGCGCCGATGCCGCCGGTGCCGCCGGTGACCAGGACGGTCCCGCGCGGCGTCCACCGGGTACCCGCCGCGCGGGCCGGTGCCGGGACGAGACGGGCGACGGTGACGCCGTCGGGCCGGATCGCGAACTGCTCCTCGCCGCGCGGGTCGGCCAGTATGGCGGCCAGCGACCGGGCCGAGTCGGCGTCGGCCTCGCGCAGGTCCACCAGGCCACCCCACCGGGCGGGGGACTCCACGCCCACCACCCGGCCGAGCCCACCGACCATGGCCTGGGCCGGATCGACGTCGTCTCCGACGGTCACGGCGGCGGCGTCCCTGGTCACCAGCCACAGGGGGACGTCGATCCCGGCTGCGCCGAGCGCCTGGACCAACGCGAGGGTGTCCAGGCTGGGGTCGTCGACAGCACCGCCCTCGGCGAGCGCGAGCAGAGAGACCACAGTGGACAGGGCGGTGCCGTCGACGGCGTCGAGTGCGGCGCCGATCCGGGCGCGCGACTGCGCGGTGCACAACACGACGGTCGCCCCGCGCTGTTCCAGGCCGTCGCGGACCACGTCCGTCCAGGCCGGGGGTACTGCCGCTCCGGTCACCACCAGGACCCGTCCGGCCAGGGAGGACCGCCCGAGGTCGACGGGGTGCCAGGCGAGCTGGTAACGCCACTCGTCGCCGGTGTCGGGGACCCGGCCCAGGGGGACCGGGAGCCAGAAGTTCTGTCGTTGGAACGGGTAGACCGGCAGGTCGACCGGGCGTCCCTCACCCACTGCGGTACGCCAGTCGACCTCCACCCCCCGGGTGTACGCCTCGGCGAGCGCGGTGTGGAACTGCGCGAGACCGCCGCGTTCGCGGCGCAGGGTGCCTGTGACACACGGATCCGCGTCGGGGGGCAGCACTGCCTCGAGGGTGGCCTCGACACCGACTGTCAACACCGGGTGCGGGCTGACCTCGACGAAGGCGTCGAACCCCGCCTCGGCGAGCTGCCTGGTGGCGTCCTGGAAGCGCACCGGCTCCCGGAGGTTGGCGAACCAGTAGTCGGCGTCCATCGTCGCCGTTTCGATGACCTGACCGGTCAGGGTCGAGTACAGGGGGATCCCGGCCGACACCGGACGGACCCCGGCCAGTGCGGCGAGCAGCTCCTCACGCAGCGACTCCACCTGCGGGGAGTGTGAGGCGTAGTCGACGGGGATCCGACGGGCGGTCACGCCCTCGGCCTCGCACTCGGCGATCAGCTCGTCCAACGGGCCGTTCTCCCCGGCCAGCACCACCGAACGGGGACCGTTGACCGAGGCGACAGTCAGCGCACCCGCGAAGCGCGCGATCCGCTCGGCGGCCTGGTCGGGGTGGAGCCCGAACGACGCCATCCCGCCGTGACCACCGAGACGGCGCAGCACCCGGCTGCGCAACGCCACCACCCTGGCGGCGTCGGCCAACGACAACGCACCAGCCACGTGCGCGGCGGCGATCTCCCCCTGCGAGTGACCCACCACCGCACCCGGAGTCACCCCGTACGACTGCCACAACCGCGCCAACGACACCATCACCGCGAACAGCACCGGCTGCACCACGTCGACGGGGTCCAACGACTGCTCGCCGTCGAGCACCTCGCGCAGCGACCAGTCCACGTGCGGGGCGAGCGCCCGCTCGCAGGCGTCGATGGACTCCGCGAAGGTCGGCGACTGCCGCAGCAGGTCCCGGGCCATGCCCTGCCACTGTGCGCCCTGCCCGGGGAAGACCAGCACCACCCGGCGGCCGGCGCGCGCCCGCCCGCTGACGGCTCCGTCGACGGGACGTCCCCCGGCGACGGCCCGGAGGCCGGCGAGGACCTCCTCGCCCCCGCCGACGACGACCGCCCGATGCTCCCAGGTGGCACGGCGGGTGACCAGGGTGAAGGCGGTGTCGCGCAACGAGGGGGCCGGGTCGTCGGTGAGACGGTCGGCGAGCCGGGCCGCCTGGGCGCGCAGGGCCCGCTCGTCGCGCGCGGAGAACACCAGTGCGACCGCCTCCGCACCCGGCTCGGCGGTGGGGGCGGCATCCGTTCCGGGGGTCGCTCCGGTTGCCGGGCCGGGGGTCGGGTCGAGGTCGGCCGCCTGCGGGCTCGGCGCCTCCTCGACGATGACGTGCGCGTTGGTGCCGCTGATGCCGAACGAGGACACCCCCGCCCGGCGCGGGCGCTCCCCCACCGGCCAGGGCCGGGTCTCGGACACCACCGACACCGCACCCCGGTCCCAGTCGACGTGCGGCGAGGGCTCGTCGAAGTGCAACGTCGCCGGGATCTCCCGATGCCGCAGCGCCAGCACGGTCTTCATCACCCCGGCCACCCCCGCCGCCGCCTGGGTGTGACCGATGTTGGACTTCACCGATCCGACCCAGAGCGGGCGGCCGGGTTCCCGGTCGGCACCGTACGTGTCGAGCAGGGCGTGCGCCTCGATCGGATCGCCCAGCCGGGTGCCGGTGCCGTGGGCCTCCACGTAGTCCACGTCGACGGGACGCAGCCGCGCCCGCTCCAACGCCTGCCTGATCACCCGCCGCTGGGCGGGGCCGCTCGGCGCGGTGAGCCCGTTGCTGGCACCGTCCTGGTTGATCGCCGAGCCACGCAGTACGGCCAGCACCGGCCGGCCCTCGGCCCGGGCGACGGACAGCCGTTGGAGCACCAGGACCCCGGCCCCCTCGGCGAGCCCGAAGCCGTCGGCGGCGCGGGAGAACGGTTTGCAGCGGCCGTCCTCGGCCAACCCGCCCTGGCTGCGGAACTCGGTGAACGCACCCGGGCTGCTCATCACGGTGACCCCACCGGCGAGGACCAGGGTGCACTCGTCGCGGCGCAGCGACTCCATCGCCAGGTGCACCGCGGTGAGCCCGGAGGAGCAGGCGGTGTCGACGGTGACGGCTGGACCCTCCAACCCCAGGGTGTACGCCACCCGTCCGGAGGCGACGCTGGAGGCGGTGCCGATGCCGACGTAGCCGAGCACCTCCTCGGGTGCCTCGTCCGGCCTGGGTCCGTAGTCCACCGCACCGACACCGGTGAAGACGCCACCGGCGCTGCCGCGCAGGCTCGACGGGTCGAAACCCGCACGCTCCAACGCCTCCCAGGAGATCTCCAGCATCAGGCGCTGCTGGGGGTCCGTCGCGAGCGCCTCGCGGGGTGAGATGCCGAAGAAGGCGGCGTCGAACGCGCCCGGCTCCGCGAGGAGACCACCGAGGCGGGGTCGCGGTGCCGGCGGCCAGCCACGGTCCGTGGGCGCCTCGGCGATCGCGTCACCACCGTCGCGGATGAACTCCCAGAACGCCTCCGGCGAGTCCACACCCCCGGGGAACCGGCAGGCCATGCCGACGACGGCGATCGGTTCGCGGGCCCGGTACTCGACCTCGTCGAGCCGACCTGTCACCGAGTCGAGTTCGGCGACGGTGCGCTTGAGATAGCGCCGGAGGCGGTCCTCGGTCATGCCGCTGCTCTCGCTCATCGGATCCCTTCCGTGGATACCCCGGCCGTCGGGTGTGGGAGGCGACGCGAACCCGGTGGACCTGTCAGGGCGGTACGGTCCACTGCCGCGGGGCGGAATCGACCTGTCACCTAGACGTCCCCTCCCCCGCCGAGACGCCTGTCGAGCATCGAGAACAGCTCGTCGTCACTGGCGTCGTCACTGATCGTCACTGGCTCGGTCTCCGGGGGTCGTCGGCTCTGCCACCGGCGCAGCAGCGCCTCCAGGCGGGCCCCGACGTCGGCGTGTCCCTGCGCGTCGGGCAGGGCGTCGAGCGCCCGTTCCAGGTCGTCGAGGCGCGCACCGACCCCGACGTCCGGCGCGGAGTCGGCGAACAACTCCGACCGCAGGTGTTCGGCCACCGCCAGCGGTGTCGGGTGGTCGAACACCAGCGTGCTGGGCAGCCGTACGCCGGTGGTGACGCCGAGCCGGTTGCGCAGCTCCACCGCCGCCAGCGAGTCGAACCCGAGGTCCTTGAACGCCTTGCGTTCGGGCAGCTGGTCGGCCGAGTCGTAGCCGGCGACCGCCGCCGCGTGCGAGCGGACCAGCTCGGCCAGCGCGGCCACCTGATCGGTCTCGGGTGCACCGACGAGACGGTCGAGCAGGCCCCGGCCCGGGGTCTCGGCCCTGTTGGCGGCCCGTGGCGTGGACCGGACCGCGCCGCGCAGCACCTCGGGGACGTACTCGGCCCGGCGCAGCGCCGACCTGTCGACAGACAGCGGGAACAGCACCTCCCCGCCGCTGCGCAGAGCCGCGTCGAACAGGGCCAGCGCCCGCTCGGTCGGCAGCGCGGCGACCCCGGTACGGGCGATCCGGTCACCGAGGCCGCTGGTCATCTCGCTGGCCTGCGCCCACAGGCCCCACCCGAGCGCCTTCGCGGGCAGTCCGAGGGCCCGCCGTTGCCCGGCCAGGGCGTTGAGGACCCCGTTGGCCGCCGCGTACACGCCCTGCCCGGGACCGGCCAGCACCGACGCCGCCGACGAGAACAGCACGAAGAAGCTCAGGTCCGCGTCCCGGGTCAGGTCGTGCAGGTGCCACGCCGCGTCGACCTTGGCCCGCAGGACCTGATCGGTGGCGGTCCCGTCGATGGAGGTGACCAGCCCGTCGGCCAGGACCCCGGCGGTGTGCACCACCCCGGTCAGCGGACGGTCCGCGGGGATCGAGTCGAGCAGCGCCGCGAGCGCCTCCCGGTCGGCGGTGTCGCAGGCGACGATCTCGATGGTCGCGCCGAGGCCTTCGACGTCGGCGCGCAGCTCGGCCGCGCCCGGGGCCGCCGGACCGCGCCGGCTGGCCACCAGGAGGTGGGGTACGCCGTGCCCGGTCACCAGGTGGCGGGCGACCAGCCGCCCCAGGGTGCCGGTCCCGCCGGTGACCAGCACCGTTCCGTCGGGGTGCACGGGGGCGGGCTGGGTGAGGACGAGCTTGCCCACGTGTCGGCCCCGGCTCATGTGGGTGAGCGCGGCCGGGGCCGCCGACAACTCCCACACCGACACCGGCAACCGGTCGAGGGCACCGGCGGCCAGCAGACCGACGACCTCCTCCAGGATCTCGCCGAGCCGATCGGGACCGGCCTCGGCCAGGTCGAACGGGACGTACCGGCCCCGGAACTGCTCCGCCGGCCGCAGGTCGGTCTTGCCCATCTCGACGAAGACCCCGCCGTCGGCGAGCAGCCGCGCGGACTCGTCGAGCAGGTCGCCGGTGAGCGAGTTCAGGACCACGTCGACGCCCCGCCCCCCGGTACGCGCGGCGAACCGCTCACCGAACCCGCTCTCCCGGGACGAGGCGATGTGGTCGTCGTCGAGGCCGAGCGCCCGCAGCGTCGGGTGTTTGGCCGGGCTGGCCGTGGCGAACACCTCCGCCCCGGCCCGACGGGCCAACGCGACGGCAGCCATCCCCACCCCGCCGGCGGCGGCGTGGACCAGCACGGACTGCCCGGCCTGCAACCCGGCCAGGTCGTGCAGCGCGTAGTGGGCGGTGGTGAACGCGATGGGTACGGCTGCGGCGTCCACCGCCCGCCACCCGTCGGGGACCGGGGTGAGGAGCCGGTGGTCGGCGACCGCCACCGGCCCGAAGGCCCCCTGGAACAGGCCCGTCACCGCCTGGCCGGGGGTGAACCGCCGGACACCCGACCCGACCTCGGTGACCACACCGGACGCCTCGGTGCCCATCTCGGCCGGTTCCGGGTACATGCCGAGCGCGAGCAGGACGTCACGGAAGTTCACGCCGGTGGCGCGGACGGCGACGCGTACCTCCTCCGGCGCCAGGGGCCGGTCGGCGTCGGGGACGGGGGCGAAGGCCACTGCCTCGATGGAGCCGCCGTTGCCGGGCACCAGCCGGTACGCCCGGTCGGCGACGGCCGGCACGGGACCGGCGAGCGGCGTCAGCCGTGGCACGAACACCGCACCGTCACGGACCGCGAGCTGCGGATTGTCCGGCACCGCCGGGGGCGTCTCCGGGTCGCCGTCGACGAGCACGAAGCGGTCCGGGGACTCCGCCTGGGCGCAGCGCAGCACCCCCCACACGGCGGCGGCCCCGGGGCGCGGCACGTCGTCCCCGGGGGAGACCTCGACCCCTGCGGACGTGGCCACCACCAGGGTGGTGGCGGGCCACCGGTCGTCGTCGAGCCAACGGCGCACGAGCGTGGCCGCCCAGAGCACCCCGTGACGGGCCTCGGCCGTCGGGTCGTCGCCGTCGGGACGGTAGCGGACGACGACGGCCTGTGGTGCCGGACCACCGGCGCGCAGCAGGTCGTCGAGCCCGTCGGCCGCCACGTGCACCACCGCCGCCGGGGTCGGGTCCGGGGTGGCCAGCCGTACCCACTCCAGGCGGTGCAGGTCGCCGTCGCGGCCGCGCGGCTGGTCCCGATCCGCCCCGGCGTCCCTGACGACCAGGGCGTCCACCGTGGCGACGAGCTGACCGGTCGGGTCGGTGACCCGCAGGGCCACCGCGTCCGGTCCGGCGGGGGTCGCCACCACCCGTACCGCAGTGGCCCCGGTGGCGTGCAGGGTGACGCCCCGCCAGGCGAAGGGGAGCTTCCCGGGGGCGCGACTGGTCAGGCCGAAGGTCTGGGCGACGGCGTCGAGCAGCACCGGGTCGAACGCGTACCCCTCCTCGACGGCGTCGAGGGACACCTCCGCGTAGACCACGTCGCCGTGCTGCCACGCGGCGCGCAGCGCCTGGAACGCCGGCCCGTACTCGTAGCCCAGTTCGGCGAGGGTGTCGTAGTGGTCGGTCAACGTCAGGGCGGTGGCGCCGGGCGGGGGCCACTGTGTGCCGTCCCGGCCGCCGCCGGCCACGCCGACGGCGAGGGTCCCGGTCGCGTACGCCGACCACCGGGCCTCGGCCGGGTCGGAGACGTCCTCGGCGGCGTGGATCTCGACCGGCCGCCGCCCGTCCTCGTCGGCGGCGCCGACCGACAGGCGCAGCAACGCACCGGCGGCGGTCAACACCAGCGGCTGCTGCAGGACGAGTTCCTCCAGCACCGGCACGCCGACGTCGGCCCCGGCGGTGAGCGCGAGGTCGACCAGGACACTGCCGGGCACCAGGTTCCGCCCACCCACCACGTGCTGGGTCAGCCACTGCTGCTCGTCGGGGGAGAGCCGCCCGGTGAACACCGCTCCGCCGTGACCGGGTACGTCGACTGCGGCGTGCAGCAGCGGGTGGGTCGAGTCACGGACCCCCAGCGACGAGGTGTCGGCCCTGCGGTGCGGCTTGGGCCAGAGCCGCTGCCTGTCGAAGGGGTAGGTGGGCAGGTCGACCAGGCGGCCGTGGGCGACCGCCGGACGCAGGTCGACGTCGACCCCGTGCACGTGCGCCCCCAGGAGGTTGCGGAGGAACTCCGACGGCCCGTCGTGGTCGCGGCGCAGCGTCGGCACGCCGGTGACCGGGCGCTCGGCGTCCTCGGCGGTCTCCTCGACCGCCATCAGCAGCACAGGGTGCGGGCTGACCTCGATGAACGTCTCGAATCCCCGCTCCAGGAGGCTGCGGACGGCGTGCTCGAACAGCACCGGTTGGCGCAGGTTGCGGTACCAGTACCCGGCGTCCATGGCTGTGGTGTCGAGGAGGTCCCCGGTGGCGGTGGAGTAGAGCGGGACCGTGCCGCCGACGGCGGTGACGGTGCCGAGTTCGGCGGCGAGCCGCTGTTCGACCCGGGCCACCTCCGGGGAGTGCGACGCGTAGCGCACCGCGATCCGACGCGGCCTCATCTCGCGGGCCTCGGCCACCGCGAGGAACTCGTCCAGTTCGGCGGTGGGTCCGGCCACCACGAGCGTGCCGGGTCCGTTCACCGCCGCCACCGCGACCCGCCCGTCCCACCGGCGCAGGACCGAGTCCAACTCGGCGCGGGAGGTGCCGACCGACACCATGCCGCCCTGGTCGTCGAGCTCCCGCAGCACCCGGCTGCGCAACGCCACCACCCTGGCGGCGTCGGCCAACGACAACGCACCAGCCACGTGCGCGGCGGCGATCTCCCCCTGCGAGTGACCCACCACCGCACCCGGAGTCACCCCGTACGACTGCCACAACCGCGCCAGCGACACCATCACCGCGAACAGCACCGGCTGGAGCACGTCCACCCGGTCGTACGGGTCGGGGTCGCCGACCCCACGGACCACGTCGAGCAGGTCCCAGTCGGTGTACGGCGACAGCGCCTCGGCGCACCGGCCCATCGACTCGGCGAACACCTCGGAGGAGTCGAGCAGGTCACGGGCCATGCCGACCCACTGCGACCCCTGCCCGGGGAAGACCAGGACGGGGGTACGGGCGGCGAAGACCGCCGGGGCGACGACGTCGGGCGAGGGGCGATCCTGCGCCAGCGCGTCGAGGGCGGCGCAGACACCCTCCCGGTCGGTGCCGAGCACTGCGGCCCGGACGTCGAAACGGGCGCGACCGGTGGCCAGGGTACGGGCGGTGTCGGCGAGGTCCCGGTGGCCGGTGGTGCGCAGGTGTTCGGCGAGGGTCCGCGCCTGGGACCGGACCGTCTGGACGCTGCGTCCGTGCAGGACGAAGGGCAGGGGCCCGCCCGGGGCGGCGGGAACCGGTTCGGGGTCCGGTTCGGCGGGTGCCTCCTCGACGATGACGTGGGCGTTGGTCCCGCTGACGCCGAAGGAGGACACCCCGGCGCGGCGGGGGCGCTCACCGGGGGGCCACTGTCGTGCCTCGCGGAGCACCTCGACCTTCCCGTCCGCCCAGTCGATGTGCGGGGACAACTCGTCGGCGTGCAGCGACCTCGGGAGTACGCCGTGCCGCATCGCCAGGACCGCCTTGATCACCCCGGCGGCACCGGCGGCGGCCTGGGTGTGGCCGATGTTCGTCTTCACCGAGCCCAGCCAGAGCGGCCGGTCCCGGTCCCGGCCGTACGCCGCGATGAGCGCCCCGGCCTCGATCGGGTCGCCGAGTTCGGTGCCCGTCCCGTGCGCCTCCACCATGTCGACGTCGGCGGGACGCAGCCCGGAGGCGGTCAGGGCCTGCCTGATCACCCGTTCCTGCGACGGCCCGTTCGGGGCGGCGAGGCCGTTGCTGGCCCCGTCCTGGTTGACGGCGCTGCCGCGCAGCACCGCCAGCACCTGGTGGCCGTTTCGCCGCGCCTTGGACAACGGTTCGAGGACGAGCGCCGCGACGCCCTCGGCGAGGGCGAACCCGTCGGCCTGCGCGGAGAACGCCTTGCACCGCCCGTCGGCGGCGAGCCCCCGCTGTGCGCTGAAGTCCACGAAGGTGTACGGGTCGGCCATGACCGTCACCCCGCCGGCCAACGCCAGCGAGCACTCACCCCGACGCAGCGACTGCATGGCGAGGTGGATGGCGACCAGCGAGGACGAGCAGGCGGTGTCCACCGTCAGCGCCGGCCCCTCCCACCCGAAGGTGTAGGCGACACGGCCGGAGAGCACGCTCGCCGAGTTGCCCAACCCCTGGTAGCCGTTGAGCCGGTCACCCTCCCCGGTCAGCAGTTGCAGGTAGGACTGGCCGTTCATGCCGACGAAGACGCCGGTGTCGCTGCCGAGGAGGGTCTCCGGGTCGATGCCCGCCCGTTCCACCGCCTCCCACGCGATCTCCAGGGTGAGCCGCTGCTGCGGGTCCATCGCCAGCGCCTCGCGGGGGGTGATCCCGAAGAACCCGGGGTCGAAGTCCGGGGCCCCGTCGAGGAATCCCCCCCTGTCGACGTAGCTGGTGCCGGGGTGGTCCGGGTCGGGGTGGTAGAGCCGCCGGAGGTCCCAGCCCCGGTCGGTGGGGAATCCGGTGGTGATGGAGGTGCCCTCGGACACCACCCGCCAGAGGTCCTCGGGGGTGGCGATGCCGCCGGGGAACCGGCAGCCGATGCCGACCACGGCGACGGGTTCGGCCTCGTCGGTGGGGCCGAACACCCGTACCGGGGTCGGGTCGGAGTCCCCGACGACCAGTCGACGCAGGTACCGCGCGAGCGCGGTGACCGTCGGGTGGTCGAAGACCAGCGAGGCCGGCATCCGCAGGCCGGTACGGGCCGCCAGGCGCTGACGCAGGGCCATCGAGCCCAGCGAGTCGAGGCCGAGTTCGCTGAAGGCCCGACGGGTGTTGATCTCGGTGCCGGTCTCGTGTCCCAGCACCTCCGCGACCGTCTCGCCGACGAGGGTCAGCAACGTCTCCCGCTGTTCCTGCGGGGACAGCGCCGCGATTCGTCGACCCCACTCGCCCGCCGGCTCCCCCGGCCGGTCGACGGGCGCGCCGTCGGGGTCCCCGCGCCGGTCGAGGAGTTCGTCGAAGAGCGGGGTCGGCCGGATGGCCGCGAAACCCTCTGTGAAGACCGACCAGTCGACGTCGGCGACGGCCACCGACACCGCACCGGCGCGGAGCAGACGTTCCCACGTCCCGAGGGCGTCGGCCACGTCGAGGCTGCGCAGGCCGCGCTCGCGCAGCCGACCGTCGTCGACCGCGCCGGGCAGGGCCCACGGGGTCCAGGCCACCGAGGCGCTGGCGTGCCCCCGGGCGCGACGGTGCTCGACCAGGGCGTCGAGGTAGGCGCTGCCGGCGGCGTACGCGGCCATGCCGACCCCACCCCAGACCCCGGCCACCGACGAGCAGTAGACCTCCCGTTCGAGGCGGTGGTCGCCGAGCACCTCCGCCAGGACCGTCGGCAGCGCGGTCTTCGCCGCGACGGTGGCGGCGAAGTCCTCGGGGTCGGCGTCGGCGACGCCGGCGAAGTTCGTCAACGTCTCGGCGTGTACGAGCGCGGTCGGCAACTCCCCGCCGATCGCCGTACGCAGTGCCTCCGCCTCCGGTTCGCACACCACGGCGGTGGCACCGGCGGCCCGGATCGCGGTCAGCAACTCCTCGCCCGGGTGTGCGCCGGGCAGGACGAGTCGGGTGGCACCCCGTTCGGCGAGCCACCGGGCCAGCCGACCGCCCACCGGACCGGCCGCGCCGGTGACCAGGACGGTGCCGTGCGGGGTGAACCCCCCGCCGGGCGGCGGCAGGGTCGCCCTGACCAGGCGACGGCCGTAGAGACGGTCGCCACGGACGGCGACGACGTCCTCGCCGCCGCCGGCGAGGACCGCCGCGACCAGACGCGTCCCGGCGGCGTCGACGGTGGCGGGCAGGTCGAGCACCCCACCGAAGCGGCGGGCCAGCTCCAGCCGGGCGACCTGGGCGAAACCGTGCAGGGCGGCCTGCGCCGGTCGGGCCAGGTCACCGTCGACGGGGGTACGGACCGCCTCCTGGGTCAGGCACCACAGTGGTGCGTCGATTCCGGCGTCACCCAACGCCTGCGCCAGGGTCAGCAGGGCGACCGCACCGGCCTCGACGTGCCGTTCGTCGGTCGCCACCCACGACAGCACCCCCCGGAACGTGCCGTCCCGCCGGGCGAGCGCCTCGGCCAGGCCGGTCCGGGAGGTCACGGAGTCCACCGGGTGGGCGACGACCCGGCCACCGCCGGCGGTGATCGCCGCCGCCAACCCGTCGACCCATCCGGTGCTGCCCCCGGGGTGCACCACCAGCCAGTCGCCGTCGAGTACGCCGTCCCCGGGCGGGGTGATCGGCGTCCAGGACACCCGGTAGGCGAGATCGTGGGAGGCGGGGGCGGGAGCAGACGACCGCAGCCAGTACGGCTTCCGTTGGAACGGGTACGTCGGCAACGGGATCGTCGCAGCTCCCGGGAGGGCGGGCGTCCAGTCGACGTCCACACCGGCGCAGTGGGCGGTGGCCGCCGACCGCAGGAACGCCCCCGGTCCGCCGTCGCCCCGGGACAGGGTGCCGACGACGACGGCGTCCTCGACACCTGCCTCCTCGACCGCCTCGGCGACCGCCGACACCACCACCGGATGCGGGCTGACCTCGACGAACGCGTCGTATCCCGAGTCGGCCAACCGGGTCATCGCGTCGGCGAACCGGACCGTCTCCCGCAGGTTGCGGTACCAGTACCCCGCGTCCAGGTCGGTGCCGTCGACAGCACGGACGTCGACCGTCGAGTAGAAGGTGATCTCCGCCGACCGGGGCTCGATCTCCCCCGTGACCGTCAGGAGTTCGTCACGGACCCTGTCGATCTGCGGCGAGTGCGAGGCGTAGTCGACGTCGATCTCGCGGACCCGTACGCCCTCGGCCTCCCGCTCCCGTCCCCACTCCCGCAGCGCCTCCGGTTCCCCGGCCACCACCACCGACCGGGGTCCGTTGACGGCGGCCACGGAGATCCGGTCCTCCCACGACCGCAGTCGGCGGCGTACCTCGGCCTCACCGAGCGCGACGGCGCTCATGCCGCCGCCCCCGGACAGCGACCGCAGCAACCGGCTGCGGCCCACCACCAGCCTCGCCGCGTCGGCGAGGGAGAGCGCACCCGCCACGTGGGCGGCGGCGATCTCCCCCTGCGAGTGCCCCACCACCGCAGCGGGGGTGACCCCGTACGACTGCCACAACCGCGCCAACGACACCATCACCGCGAACAGCACCGGCTGCACCACGTCGACCCGGTCCAGTCCCGGTGCCCCCGGCTCCTGCCGGAGCACGTCGGAGACCGACCAGTCCTGCAACGGTGCCATCGCCTCGTCGCAGGCGCGGATCGTGTCGGCGAACGCCGGTGCCGAGTCCAGCAGCTCCGCGCCCATCCCGACCCACTGGGACCCCTGTCCCGGGAAGAGGAAGACGACGGTGCGCCCGGACGTCTCGGCGACCCCGGTGACGGTGTCCTCGCCGCGCGGTTCGACCGCCGCGACCTCGCGCAGCCCCCGCACCGCCTCGGCCCGGGTCGACGCCACCACCGCCGCCCGGTGCTCGTGTCGCGCCCGGGTCACGGCCAGGCTCCGCCCGACCTCCGCCAGCCCGACGTCGGAGCCCTCCACCAGCTCGGCGACCTGGGCCGCCTGGGCCCGTAGCGCCGCCGCCGACCGGGCGGACACCACGAGCGGGACCGGGCCGACGTCGCCGCCGACGGTGCGCTCGGTGGTCCGCTCGGGTGCCTCCTCGACGATCACGTGGGCGTTGGTCCCGCTGATGCCGAACGCCGACACCCCGGCCCGCCTCGGCCGGTCACCCCGCCGCCACGGCCGGCCCCGGGTCGCCAGGCGTACCGCTCCCGAGGACCAGTCCACGTGCGGGGTGGGCTCGTCGACGTGCAGGGTGGCGGGCAGTTCCTCGTGGCGCAGTGCCAGCACCATCTTGAGCAGCCCGGTGACGCCCGCCGCCGCCTGCGTGTGGCCGATGTTCGACTTCACCGACCCCAGCCACAGCGGGTGGTCCGGATCCCGGTCACGGCCGTAGGTGTCCAGCAGGGCGTTGGCCTCGATCGGGTCGCCGAGCGTGGTGCCGGTGCCGTGCGCCTCCACGGCGTCCACGTCGGCCGGGGTCAGGCCGCAGTTTCGTAGCGCCTGCCGGATCACCTTGCGCTGGGCGGTCCCGTTCGGCGCGGCGAGACCGTTGCTGGCCCCGTCCTGGTTGAGGGCGGAGCCACGGATGACAGCCAACACCTCGTGGCCGTTGCTTTCGGCCTCGGAGAGCCGTTCGAGCAGGACGAGGGAGACCCCCTCGGAGAAGCCGAACCCGTCGGCGGCGGCCCCGAAGGCCTTCGACCTGCCGTCAGCGGCCAACGCCCGCTGGCGGCTGAAGTCGACGAACACCCCTGGTGTCGCCATGACCGCCGCCCCGCCGACGACAGCGAGACTCGACTCGCCCAGCCGCAGCGACTCGACCGCCAGGTGCAGCGCCACCAACGACGACGAGCACGCGGTGTCCACGCTGATCGACGGACCCTCCAGCCCGAGGGCGTAGGAGATCCGCCCGGAGGCGACAGCGGGTGCCACCCCGGTCACCGAATAGCCCTCGGCGTCACCGGCTTCGGTGCCGTTCTCGCCGTAGCCGAGCCGCGCCACGCCGAGGAAGACGCCGGTCGGGGTGCCACGCAGGGAGTGCGGATCGATGCCGGCGCTCTCCACCAGCTCCCAACTGGTCTCCAACAGCAGCCGCTGTTGCGGGTCCATGGCCGTGGCCTCGCGCGGGGAGATCCCGAAGAACTCGGCGTCGAAGCCCGCCACGTCGTCGAGGAACCCACCCCGGTCGACGTAGCTGGTGCCGGGGTGGTCGGGGTCCGGGTGGAAGAGCCCGGCCAGGTCCCAGCCGCGCCCGGTGGGGAAGGTGGACACCGTCTCGTGCCCCTGGCGCAGGAGGTCCCACAGGTGCTGCGGGAGGTGCACCCCGCCCGGTAGGCGGCAGGCCATGCCGACGACCGCGATCGGGTCGGATTGCAGCTCGCGCAGGCGCTTGCGGGCGGCCCGCAGGTCGAGCGTCGCACGACGGAGGTACTCCGCCACCTTGTCGTTGTCAGTCACAGGTCCTCGGTCTCTGCTTCGGCTGCGGCTGCGGTCAGTTCGGGTTCACCTGGCGTCGAGTTCCCGTTCGAGCGCGTCGAGGAGTTCGTCGACGCCGGCCTCCCCCAGGTCGTCACCGGCGGTCGGGGCGTCGGCCCCGGCTCCGGCCTCGGGGCGGAGCCCGGCGAGCATCCGTTCCAGGCGCTCGACCAGCTCGACCCGCTCCGTGTCGGAGGCGTCGGGCAGGGCCTGCTCCAGCGCGGCCAGTCCGGCGCCCACCGACCGGACGGGGGTCGGCTCGCCGGCCTCGCCGAGTCGGTCGTGGAGGAGGTCGGCGACGGCTGCGGCGTTCGGGTGCTCGAAGACCAGGGTGGCCGGCAGACGCAGACCGGTGTGGGCGGCCAGCCGGTTACGGAACCGGACCGCGGCCAGCGAGTCGAACCCGAGGTCCTTGAACGGCGTGGTGGCGGGTACGGCCTTCGCGTCGCTGCCGAGCACGGCTGCGGCGTCCCGCCGGACCAGGCGTACCAGCTCCGCCGACCGCTCGGCCCGGGGCAGGGCCGCCAGCCGGTCCCGGAGGGTCTGCTCACGCGGCTCGTCGCGCTCGCCGACCGCCGCCGCAGGTGTGACGAGCCGGTGGAGCAGCGGCCGGGGCCGGGCGGAGGTGTACGACTCGGCGAAGGCCGCCCAGTCGACGTCGGCGACGACCACCGCGGTCTCCCCGGCGGTGAGGACCCGTTCCAGCGCTTCCAGTGCCCTCGGCACCGACATCGGCCGTACGCCCCGCTCACGCAGGAACGACACCGCCTCCTGGTCCCCTGTCATCCCCCCGGCCGCCCAGAGCCCCCACGCCACCGAGGTGGCGGGCAGACCCCGGTCCCGCCGGTGTCGGGCGAAGGCGTCCAGGAAGGCGTTTCCGGCGGCGTACGCACCCTGACGGGCACTGCCCCACACCCCGGCCCCGGAGGAGAACAGCAGGAACAGTTCGGCCTCCGGGCACAGGTCGGCCAGGTGCACCGCGCCGTCGACCTTCACGGCCACCACGTCGGCGAGGTCGGCCGGGTCCATGTCGGTCAGTGGCACCTGCTGGGGCAGACCGGCAGCGTGGACCACCCCCCGGACCACGTCACCGGCTGCTGTCAACTCCTGCACCAGGGCGCCGACCGACTCGCGGTCGCCGACGTCGCAGGAGTGCACCGACACCCGTACGCCGAGCCCGGTCAGGTCCCGGACCACCTCGTCGACGCCGGCGGTGCCCGGCCCGCGCCGGCTGACCAGGGCGAGGTGTTCGGCACCGCGCTCGGCGAGCCATCGGGCGGTGACGGCACCCAGACCGGCGGTGCCCCCGGTGACGAGGATCGTCCCGCCCGGGGCGGTGTACGGCCCGGCTCCGGTGACCGGGGTGGGGACGATCCGACGGGCGTGTACGGCGTCGGCGCGGACCGCTACCTGGTCCTCGGCACCGGCGAGCGCCTCGACCAGCCGGGGTCGTAGCTGCGGGTCCGGTGTCTGCGGCAGATCCAGCAGGCCGGTCCACCGGTGTCCGCGTTCCAGGGAGGCGACAAGGGCCAACCCCCACACCGTCGCCTGTTCGGGGCGCTGCACCGGACCGGCGGGGGCGACGGCCCCCACGGTGACCACCCACAGTGGGGTGGTGGACGCCTGTGCGTCGAGTCGTCGCAGCAGCGCCAGGGTCTCGGCCGCACCGTCGTCGGCCAGCCCGAGCATCGACACCACCGCGTCGCTGTCACCGACCCGGTCGGTGACCTCCTCGACCGTCGTCACCACCGGCTCGGCACCACCGGCGGCGAGGGCGGCCCGCACCTCCACGACCCAGCCGTCGTCCGTGTACCCCTCGGGTACGACCACCAGCCAGCGACCGTCGAGTCGGGCCGACCCGTCGGTGGCCGTCGCCGTCCAGTCGACCCGGTGGAACCAGTCGGCGACATCGTCACGCGGACCACGGTCGGGGTGCAGCCAGAACCGCCGTCCCTGGAAGGGATAGGTGGGCAGGTCGACCAGGGTTCCGGAGCCGAGGACCGCCGCCCAGTCCACGGGTACGCCGTGGACGTGCGCCTCGGCGAGGGAGGTGAGGAAGCGCTCGACGTCGTCGGTGTCG
The DNA here is from genome assembly GCF_040300925.1 of Micromonospora sp. NPDC000207. Lineage (NCBI taxonomy): Bacteria > Bacillati > Actinomycetota > Actinomycetes > Micromonosporales > Micromonosporaceae > Micromonospora > Micromonospora sp. NPDC000207. The sequence continues at coordinate 29,789 of NZ_JBEPEQ010000038.1, read as the reverse complement.
CGTTCCAGGGTGCCCACAGTGACGGCGGACTCCACGTCGGCAAGCGTCTCCCCGACCGCCATCGACAGCACGGGGTGCGGGCTGACCTCGACGAACGTGGTGAGGTCACGCGCTGCCAGCGCCTCGACGGCGGCGTGGAACCGCACCGGGTGGCGCAGGTTGCGGTACCAGTAGTCGGCGTCCAGTTCGGTGCCGTCGACGAACCCACCGGTGAGGGTGGAGTAGAACGGCACCGTCGCCGGGCGGCCCTCGATCCCGGCCAGGACGGAGAGCAGCTCCTCCCGGAGCGACTCGACCTGTGCGGAGTGGGAGGCGTAGTCGACGGGGATCGTCCGGGCCCGGACCCCGATCCCGTCACAGTGCTCGACCAGCTCGGTCACGGCTCGGGGGTCGCCGGAGACCACCACCGCGTCGGGGCCGTTGACCGCGGCGATCTCCAGCTTCCCCGTCCAGGGGCCGCTGTCGAGGAGCTTCTGTACGTCGTCGCGGCCTCGGCGTACCGAGGCCATGCCGCCGTGGCCGGCCAACGCCCGCAACGCCCGCGCCCGCAACGCCACCACCCGCGCACCATCACCCACCGACAACACCCCCGCCACCACCGCCGCCGCGATCTCCCCCTGCGAATGACCCACCACCGCCGCAGGCACAACCCCACACCACCGCCACAACCGCGCCAACGACACCATCACCACGAACAACACCGGCTGCACCACATCCACCCGATCCAACGACGGCGCACCCGACCGACCCTCCAACACCCCCAACACCGAAAACCCCACCACCGACGACACCACCGCATCACACTCCACCACCGACTCCACAAACACCGGAACCGACAACAACCCCCGCGCCATCCCCACCCACTGACCACCCTGACCAGGAAAAACAAACACCACACCACCACCCGACGCCACCCCCGACACCACACCGGTCCCCGGTTCGCCCCCGGCGAGGCCGCGCAGCCGTTCCACGGCCTGGGTCCGGTCGGCGGCGAGGAGGACCGCGCGCCTGTCGAAGCGTTGGCGGGCCTGCGTCAGCGTCCACACCACGTCGGTCATCGGGACGTCGGGGTGCGTCTCCAGGTGGTCGGCGAGTCGACGTGCCTGGGCGTGCAGGGCGGTTTCGGTCTTTGCCGACAGCACCACCGGCACCACACCACCAGCCACCCCCACCAACCCCCGCGACGACCCCTCCACCGGCCGTTCCGCCCCCACCACCGACCCCGGCGCCTCCGCCACCACCACATGAGCATTCGTCCCCGACACCCCAAACGCCGACACCCCACCCCGACGCACCCCATCCACACCCACCGGCCACCCCCGCACCCCATCCGCCACCACCAACCCACCCGACGACCAATCCACCAACCCCGACAACCCACCCCGACACACCATCGGACCCACCAACCCCCGACCCAACCCCAACACCACCTTGATCACACCCACCACACCCGCCGCCGCCTGCACATGACCCACATTCGCCTTCACCGAACCCACCACCACCGGACCCACCCCACCCCGACCCACCCCATACGTCCCCAACAACGCCCCCAACTCCACCGGATCCCCCAACCGCGTCCCCGTCCCATGCGCCTCCACCACACCCACATCCCCACCCGACACACCCGCACGACCCCACGCCCGCCGAATCACCCGCTGCTGCGCCACCCCCGACGGCGCCGCCAACCCATTACTCGCCCCATCCTGATTCACCGCCGAACCCACCACCACACCCAACACCCGACGCCCCTCCCGCACCGCCACCGACAACCGCTGCAACACGACGAAGGCCGACCCCTCCCCCAGACCGAAGCCGTCGGCCTCGTCCGAGAAGGGCTTGCACCTGCCGTCCGGAGCCAACGCGCCCTGCCGGGAGAACTCCCTGAACACCTCCGGACCGGCCATCACCGACACCCCACCCGCCACCGCCAGACCACAGTCCCCAGAACGCAACGAACCCGCCGCCACGTGCAACGCCACAAGCGACGACGAACACGCCGTGTCCACAGTGATCGCCGGCCCCTCCAACCCCAACACGTACGCGATCCGACCGGAGGCGACGCTCGCGGTGTTGCCTGTCAACAGGTAGCCGTCGACCTCGTCCTCGGGCTTCGGGCGGCCGGTGGCGTACCCCTGATGGGACATGCCCACGAAGACACCGGTGTCCGTACCGCGCAACGACTCGGGCCGGATACCGGCGTTCTCCAGCGCCTCCCAGGTGGTCTCCAGGGCGTGCCGCTGCTGCGGATCCATCGCCAACGCCTCACGCGGCGAGATCCCGAAGAACGCCGCGTCGAACTCGCCCGCCCCGGGCATGAAGTTGCCGAAGGCGGTACGGGTGCCCGTCGTGTCGGAGACCATCAACTCCGCCGGATCCCAGCTCCGGTCCCCGGGTGCCGCCGAGGCGGTGTCCCGCCCGGAGACGATCAACTCCCACAGCTGCTCCGGTGAGTCCACTCCCCCCGGCAGCCGGCAGGCCATCCCGACGATGGCGATCGGCTCGTCGGTCGGGGCCACCGTCGGGGCCTCGCCCCCGGGCCGCTCCCGCCCCGATCCGCCGCCCAGTTCGGCGGCCAGGTGTCCGGCCAGGGTCCGTACGTCCGGGTGGTCGAAGACCGTCGTCGTGGCCAGCCGGACCCCGGTCGCAGTGGTCAGCCGGTTGCGCAGTTCCAGGGCCGACAGCGAGTCGACGCCGAGTTCGGCGAAGGCCCTGTCGACGGGCACCTGCTCGGCCGAGGCGTGGCCGAGGACGGCAGCCGCGTGCGTCCGTACCAGGTCGAGGACCGCCTTCTCGCGTTCCCCGACGGGCAGCCCGGCCAGCGCCGCCACCCCCGGCCCGGCGTCGGGACCGGGCGCGGCCCGACGGGCCTCGTCGAGGGTGTCGAAGAGCCGGGTGGGGCGCTGCGCGGTGTACGCGAGGAGGAACCGGTCCCACCTGATGTCGACGACGATCGGGGCTACCTCACCCTGCACCAGTGCCACCCGGAGACCCTCGACGGCCTGGTCGGGGTGCATCTCCATGACCCCGTGCCGGCGGAACCGGTCGGCGACCGGACCCTCGGCCATCCCGCTGCCCGCCCAGGTACCCCACGCCACCGAGGTGGCCGGGAGTCCCTCGCTGCGTCGCTGCTGGGCGAGACCGTCGAGGTAGGCGTTGCCCGGGACGTAGCCGCCGAGCCCCGGCGCGCCGAACGCGGCGGTGGAGGAGGAGAAGAGCACGAACGCGTCGAGGTCGGCGTCCCGGGTCAGCTCGTGCAGGTTGCGGGCACCGAGCACCTTCGCCCGGTTGGCCCGTTCGATGCGGTCACCGGTGAGGGTCTCGACGGTGCCGTCGTCGAGCGTCGCGGCGACGTGGAACACCGCCGACAGCGGGTGCTCGTCGTCGACGGTCGCGAGGAGGGCACGGAGCTGCTCCCGGTCGGTGACGTCGCAGGCGGTGACGGTGGCCCGGGTGCCCAGGTCGGCGAGTTCGGTGAGTAGCTCCTCGACCCCGTCGGCGTCCGGTCCCCGGCGGCTGGCCAGCACCAGGCACGGGGTGCCCTGGCGGGCCAGCCACCGGGCGACGTGCCGACCGACCCCGCCGGTGCCGCCGGTGACGAGCACCGTGCCCCGGGGCTGCCACCGGCCCGTGCCGCCCGCGCCCGCCCTGCACCACCGGCGGGCGTACGTCCCGTCGGGTCGGAGGGCGACCTGGTCCTCGCCGGCGCCGGACAGGGTCGTCCCGAGGTGACGCGACAGCTCGGCGACCGAACCCGACGGCACGTCGACCAGGCCGCCCCAGACGGCGGGGTTCTCCAGGGCGACGACCCGACCGAGGGCCCAGAGCGCGCCGTGGGCCGGGTCGCGGAGCCGTTCGAAGGGCCCGACGGCGACGGCGTTCTCGGTGACCACCCAGATCGGACACTCCCGGCCCGACCCGGCCACCGCCTGGGTCAGGTCGAGCGTGTCCGACAACGACGTCACCGCCAGCGGGGAGTGTTCGGCCGCCGGCTCCGCGACAGCGAACAGGCAGAGCACGCCCGCCACCGGACCCACGGCGTCGAGCCGCCGCACCAGGTCGACCCGGCCCGTCCGGGGCTCCACCACCAGGTCCTCGACCCGCGCCCCGGCGGACTCCAGCGCCTGCCGCGCCGCCTCGACCCGGTCGTCGGCCCGACCGGGGTACGTCGCCAGCAGCCAGGTGCCGTCGAGCCGTCCCGGCTCACCCGGATCGGTCGGGTGCCATTCGATGCGGTACCGCAGGGACGAGACGTCGTCGGAGTCGGCGACCCTGCGGGCCGGATTCGGTTCCAACCAGAAGCGCTCACGCTGGAACGGGTACGTGGGCAGCGGCACCCGACGCGCCCCGGCACCCTGGTACGCCGACTCCCAGTCCACTGCGACGCCGGCCACGAAGGCGCGGGCCAGCGCGGAGCCGAAGTCGACGGGACCGCCGGCCCCACGTCGCAGCGAGTGGACAGCGACGAGGTCACCGCCACGGTCCTCACCGATCTCCTCGATCGCCGTGGTGAGCACCGGGTGGGCGCTGACCTCCAGGAACGTCGTGTACCCCTGGTCGGCGAGGGAGCGGACCGCGTCGGCGAACCGGACCCTGTGGCGCAGGTTGCGAAACCAGTACCCGGCGTCGAGTTCGGCGGGCTCGACCCAGCGGCCGGTGACTGTCGAGTAGAACGGCACGAAGCCCGGCAGCGGCCGGAACTCGCCGAGTTCGGCGTGGAGCGCGTCACGGACGGCCTCGACGTGCGAGGAGTGCGACGCGTAGTCCACCGGCAGCCGCTTGGCCCGCACCCCCTCGACGGTGCAGGAGGCGACCAGGCGGTCCAGGTCGTCACGGTCGCCGGAGACCACCACCGCGCGCGGACCGTTGACGGCGGCGATCTCGACCCGCCCGTCGATCCGGGCCGCCACCTCGTCGACGGAGGCGGCGATCGAGGCCATCGCGCCGTTGCCGGGCATGGTGGCGATGACCCGGCTGCGCAGGGCCACCGCCCGGGCCGCGTCGTCCAGCGAGAGCGCCCCGGCCACACACGCCGCGGCGATCTCCCCCTGGGAGTGTCCGATGACGGCCGCCGGTTCCACCCCGTACGCCCGCCACCGGGCCGCCAGGGACACCATCACCGCGAACAGCACCGGCTGGACCACGTCGACGCGGTCGGTGGAGAGCGTGTGGTCGGGGGTCCGGCGCTGCGCCTCGGCCCGCAGGAACGGGACGATCTCGAAGTCCAGGTACGGTTCCAACGCGTCGGCGCACTCCCGCAGCACCGAGGCGAAGACCGGGTCGCCGTCGAGCAGGTCGACTGCCATCCCCGCCCACTGCCATCCCTGGCCGGGGAAGACGAAGACGACGCGCTGCGGGGCGCGGGCGGTGCCGGTCACCGCGTCCCCGGATCCACCGGCGGCGAGTTCGTCGAGGATCCGCAGCGCCGTGGACGCGTCGGCGGGCACGAACCCACTACGGTACGCCAGCGCGGCCCGACCGGTGGCCAGCGAGTAGGCGACGTCGTCCAGGTCCTGGTCGGGGTGCTCGCGTAGGTGCCCGGCCAGCCGCGCCGCCCGGGCGCGCAACGCCTCGCCGGTGCTCGCCGAGAGCACCCAGGGCACCACCGGGCCCATCCGGTCGGGTCGGGTGTCGTCACCGGTCGGCGGCGCCTCCTCGATGATCGCGTGTGCGTTGGTGCCGCTGATGCCGAACGAGGACACCCCGGCCCGGCGGGGCCGCTCGCCGGCGGGCCAGGCAGCGGGCTCCTGGAGCAGGCTGATCGCGCCCGAGGACCAGTCGATCTCCGGTGACGGCTCGTCGGCGTGCAGGGTGCGGGGCAGGACACCGGCCTGCATCGCCAACACCAGTTTGATCAGACCGGCGACACCGGCGGCGGCCTGGGTGTGCCCGATGTTGGACTTGACCGAGCCGATCCGCAGCGGGTGCTCACGGTCACCGCCGTACGCGTCGGAGAGCGCCCGTGCCTCGATCGGATCACCGAGGCGGGTGCCGGTGCCGTGGGTCTCCACGACGTCGACGGTGTGGGGCGTCAGCCCGGACTCGGCGAGGGCCTGTCGGATCACCCGGACCTGGGCCCGGCCGTTCGGGGCGGAGAGTCCGTTGCTCGCGCCGTCGGAGTTGACAGCGGTGCCCCTGATCACGGCGAGCACCGGGTGGCCGTGGCGGCGGGCGTCCGAGAGCCGTTCCAGCAGGAGCATCCCTGCGCCTTCGGCCATGCCGAACCCGTCGGCGGCGGCCGAGAACGCCTTGGACCGTCCGTCGGGGGCGAGGGAGTTCATCCGACTGAAGTCCACGAGCATGCCCGGTGTCGGCATCACCGTCACGCCACCGGCGAGCGCCATCGTCGACTCGCCGCGCCGCAGCGACTGGCACGCCAGGTGCACGGCGACGAGCGACGACGAGCAGGCGGTGTCGACGCTGATCGCCGGCCCCTCCAGGCCGAGGGTGTAGGCGACCCGACCGGAGGCGACGCTGGTGGTGGTCCCGGTCATCAGGTAGCCCTCGACGCCCTCACCCCCCTCGGCCAGCCGGGGGCCGTACTCCTGGGGGATCAGACCGACGAACACCCCGGTCCGGGAGGTCCGCAACGACGTCGGGGGGATCCCGGCGCGTTCCAGCACCTCCCACGACAGCTCCAACGTGATCCGCTGCTGCGGCTCGACGGCCAGTGCCTCCCGTGGCGACAGCCCGAAGAAGGCAGCGTCGAAGGAGGTGGCGCCGGTGAGGAAGCCACCAGCGCGCTGGTGCGCCGTGCCCGACCGGGTCGGGTCCGGGTGGAACAGCGAGTCCAGGTCCCATCCCCGGTCGGTGGGCAGCCCGCCGACGGCGTCCCGCCCCTCGGCCAGCAGCTCCCAGAACTCCTCCGGTGAGGTGACGCCGCCGGGCAGCCGGCACGCCATGGCGACCACGGCGACGGGTTCGTCGGGTTCGGCCTCCGTCGGGTGTGCCGTCTCCTCACCCCGCCCCGGCTCCTCCTGCGGGCCGCGCAGCAGCGCCTCGGTGAGGGCGTGCGGGGTCGGGTGGTCGTAGAGCATGGCGATGTGCAGATCCCGCCCGGTCGCCGTGGCGAGGCGGGTCCGCAGCTGCACCGCGAGGACCGAGTCGAGGCCCAGTTCCCGGAAGGTGGCCCGGGCGTCGACCTCCCGCCCGGCGAGCGCGGCCGTCTCGGCGCCGACGATCTCCAGCAGCCGCGCGCGCAGTACGTGGTCGGGCGCGGCCCAGTCGAACTCCGTCGAGGGTCCCTCGTCGGTCTCGACGGCGACGGCCGACGGCAGGTGGCCGGGGGTCACCCCGGGGTAGGCGGCGGTCCAGTCGACTGTCACGCCACCGGTGTACGCCTGCGCCACGGCGAGCAGGAACCGCCGCAGACCGCCCTGGTCGCGTTGCAGGGTCGGCACGATCGCGGCCGGGGACCCGACCTCGTCGAGGGTCTGCTGCAGGGAGGCCGCCAGCACCGGGTGCGGGCTCGACTCGATGAACGTGCCGGGCTGCAGTTCCAGGACCGCACGGGTCGCCTCGTCGAAGCGCACCGGGAGCCGGAAACTGCGCGGCCAGTGGTCGGCGCCGAGTTCCCGGGTGTCCAGCCGCCCGCCGGTGAGGCCGGCGTAGTAGGGCACGTCGGAGTCGCCGGGGGCGAACCAGGTCAGCGCCGAGCGCATGCCCTCGGCGACGGCGTCGACCTGCGCCGAGTGCGCCGCCATCGACACGTTGACGACCTGGGCGCGTACGCCCTGTGCCGCCAGCTCGGCGACCCGCCGTGCGATGGGCTCGGGAGCGCCGGTGAGCAGCACCGACCGGGGACCGTTGACCCCGGCCGGCACGACGTCGTCGTCCCACCGCTCGACCCGGGCTGCCAGCTCGGCCGGGGAGAGCGCCACCGCCGCCATGTCACCCCGGCCCACCAGTGGGACCATCTCGCGGCTCCACAGGGCGGCGGCCCGCGCGGCGGCCTCGACGTCGACGGCGCCGCAGACCTCGGCGGCGGCCAGCTCACCGATGCTGTGTCCGAGTACGGCGTCGGGTCGCACCCCGAACGACCGCCACAGGGCGGCCAGTGAGGTCTGCACCGCGAAGAGCGCGGGCTGGACCACCTCGACGCGGCGCAGGTGCTCGGGTGAGTCCAGGACCTCGGTCAACGACCAGTCGGTGACCTCGTCGAAGGCCCGCTCGCAGGCCCGCATCGCCGCGGCGAAGACGGGCGACTCGGCGAGCAGTCGGGTCGCCATGCCGGGCCACTGGGCGCCCTGACCGGGCAGGACGAACACCACCGGTGCCGTGGGTCGGGCGACACCGCGTACCACCGAGGGGTGTGGGCGGCCCTGGGCGAGGGCGGCGAGCGCGGCGGTCAGCTCGGTGACCGAGGAGGCCACGACGACGGCGCGGTGCGGCCCGTCCTGCGCGCGTGTCTCGCGCGCGAGGGCGGCGCCGACGGCCACCACGTCATCCTCGGAAATGCCTTCGAGATATGCGTGCAATTGACGGGCGCGGGCCCGCAGCTCCGGTTCGTTGTGACCGCACAGGGGCCACGGGAATGGGAGCGGCCCTGGGTGCGGAGTCCGGGTGCCGAGTAGATCGGGCACGTCAACCACTCACTCCCCCTTGGTAGAGATGCCGGCCAATTGTATGAACGTCGAGGGTGGCTGAAGAAAGTACATTTAACAAAAACATCTGTGACAGAATTCACCTTGACCCCATCGAGACTCTTCGCTAGGATTGCCCGGCGCCTGGAACCGCTGTGAGCTGCTGTTTTCCCTGTTTGGAAAGCGCGAGGCATCGACCGGTGGTGCCGGGGAATGCTCCGGTGATAGCGTCGCCGGAAGTGTCGATCAGATCGACGAAGCATTTACCCGCGGAGGCGAAGGTGGGCACGATCGGGCGGTGGCCGCCGGCGGACCGGGTCCACCCGACGGTGACCCACCTCGGCGACGGACCGACCCTGGTCGGCACGGCCGGGGACGGCGATCGACCCGGTCTCCGACACCCCCGACGAGGCCACCGACGGTGCGGCCACACCCGGGAGAACCAATGAGTCCACCACGTCGGGAGGAATCTGCGACCATCGCCGAAAACCGGCGGTACGGGCGGCACGGATCGACGCCCTGTCACGCGTCGGGGCGTCGACCCGGATCAGTCCCGGAGTACGCGCCGCGACGCCCTACCGAACTCCTCGATCCGCCCTTTCCCCGACACCCGCCCGAACGCAGGCCACCGAGGGTACGCGGGAAGCCTCAGCACCCGCTCGAAAGAGGCTTGAGGCCGACCTGAGGCCGGATTTGTCACCCGACACCACCCTGGGGGGAACAAATGGATTCCATGCGCCGGTGGCTATCGGAATGCATTAGTAGATGACAAGACATGTCACACTTCTCGGCGTTTCTGGATTCGTCGGAAGCGCCCTTCTTCGCGAATTTACCACACACCCTCTCCGACTGCGGGCCGTCGCGCGCACCGGGTCTCGCGACCAGCCACCAGGCAGCGCCGGGATCGAGCACCTTCGAGTCGACCTGCTCGAACCCGGCCGGGTCGCGCCGGTCGTCGCCGACACCGACGTCGTCGTGCATCTGGTCGCCTACGCCGCCGGCGGGTCGACCTGGCGCAGCGCCGCCACGGTGCCCGAGGCCGAACGCGTCAACGCGGGCATCATGCGCGACCTCGTCGCCGCGCTGCGGGCAAGACCCGGACCCGCGCCGGTGCTCCTGTTCGCCAGCACCACCCAGGCCGCGAACCCCGCCGCCCCCAGCCGGTACGCCCAGCACAAGATCGAGGCCGAGCGGATCCTGCGTCAGGCCACCGAGGACGGGGTCGTCGACGGGGTGATCCTGCGCCTGCCCGCGATCTACGGCCACAGCGGCCCGTCGGGGCAGACCGGCCGGGGTGTCGTCACCGCCATGATCCGGCGAGCCCTCGCCGGTGAGCCGATCACGATGTGGCACGAGGGCAGCGTGCGCCGCAACCTCCTGCACGTCGAGGACGTGGCCACCGCGTTCACCGCCGCACTGCACAACCACGAGGCGCTGGTCGGCGACGTCTGGACGCCGAGCGCGGACGAGGCCCGACCCCTCGGCGAGATCTTCGAGACCGTCGCCGCCAGCGTGGCACGTCAGACCGGCAACCCTGCGGTGCCCGTCGTCAGCGTCCCTCCACCGGAGAACGCCGAGGCCAACGACTTCCGCAGCGACGACTTCGACTCCACCGAGTTCCGGACGCTGACCGGCTGGCACCCCCGGGTGCCGCTGGCCGAGGGCATCGACCGGACCGTTGCCGCCCTCATCTCGACCAAGGAGTGACCAGTGCGGGTCCTGCTCACCTCGTTCGCGCACCGTACCCACTTCCAGGGCCTCGTCCCCCTGGCCTGGGCGCTGCACACCGCCGGCCACGACGTCCGGGTGGCCAGTCAGCCCGAGCTCACCGACGTCGTCGTCGGCGCGGGACTGACCTCGGTGCCACTCGGCTCGGACCACCGACTCTTCGACATCTCCCCTGAGGCCGCCGCGCAGGTGCACCGCTACACCACCGACCTGGACTTCGCCCGACGCGGACCGGAACTGCGCTCGTGGGAGTTCCTGCACGGCATCGAGGAGGCCACCTCCCGGTTCGTCTTCCCGGTGGTCAACAACGACTCCTTCGTCGACGAACTCGTCGAGTTCGCCATGGACTGGCGTCCCGACCTGGTGCTCTGGGAGCCCTTCACCTTCGCCGGGGCGGTCGCGGCCAAGGCCTGCGGGGCCGCCCACGCCCGGCTGCTGTGGGGCAGCGACCTCACCGGCTACTTCCGCAGCCGCTCCCAGGACCTGCGCGGGCAGCGTCCCGCCGACGACCGGCCGGACCCGCTCGGCGGCTGGCTCACCGAGGTCGCCGGCCGGTTCGGCCTCGACTACAGCGAGGACCTCGCTGTCGGACAGTGGAGCGTCGACCAGCTGCCCGAGAGCTTCCGCCTGGAGACCGGACTGGAGTCGGTGCACACCCGGACTTTGCCCTACAACGGGTCCTCCGTCGTGCCGCAGTGGCTCAGGACCTCGGACGGAGTCCGCCGGGTCTGCTTCACCGGGGGATACTCGGCGCTGGGCATCACCTCGAACCCGCAGGAGTTCCTCCGGACACTGGCCACCCTCGCGCGGTTCGACGGCGAGATCGTGGTGACCCGCTCCGGGCTCGATCCGGCGTCGGTGCCGGACAACGTCCGCCTGGTGGACTTCGTTCCCATGAACATCCTGCTGCCGGGCTGTGCCGCCGTCATCCACCACGGCGGTGCCGGAAGCTGGGCCACCGCGCTGCACCACGGCGTACCGCAGATCTCCGTCGCCCACGAGTGGGACTGTGTCCTGCGTGGTCAGCGCACCGCCGAGCTGGGAGCGGGTGTCTTCCTCCGTCCGGACGAGGTCGACGCCGACACCCTCTGGCAGGCTCTCGCCACAGTGGTCGAGGACCGTTCCCACGCCGAGAACGCCGAGAAGCTGCGGCAGGAGGCGCTGGCCGCGCCGACCCCCGCCGAGGTCGTACCCGTGCTGGAGGCGCTCGCCCACCAGCACCGCGCCGACAGGTGACCGACGTGGGAACCACCGGGGCCGGGTCCGCCCGGGTACGCGTCGGACGATCGGCGTTGCACACCAGCCGACTCTGGCTCGGCACCGTGAACTTCAGTGGACGGGTGACCGACGACGACGCGCTGCGGCTGATGGACCACGCCCTCGAGCGGGGCGTCAACTGCATCGACACCGCCGACATCTACGGCTGGCGGCTCTACAAGGGCCACACCGAGGAACTCGTCGGACGGTGGTTCGCCCAGGGCGGAGGTCGACGCGAGGAGACCGTCCTGGCGACCAAGGTGGGCAGCGAGATGAGCGAACGGGTCAACGACGGCGGGCTCTCCGCCCGACACATCGTCGCCGCCTGCGAGAACTCCCTCCGCCGCCTCGGGGTCGACCACATCGACATCTACCAGACGCACCACATCGACCGCGCCGCACCGTGGGACGAGGTGTGGCAGGCCGCCGAACATCTGGTCGGCAGTGGGAAGGTCGGGTACGTCGGCTCCTCCAACCTGGCGGGCTGGCACATCGCCGCCGCCCAGGAGAGCGCGGCACGCCGCAACCTGCTCGGCATGATCTCCCACCAGTGCCTGTACAACCTGGCCGTCCGCCACCCCGAGCTGGACGTCCTGCCCGCCGCCCAGGCGTACGGGGTGGGCGTGTTCGCCTGGTCCCCCCTGCACGGCGGGCTGCTCAGCGGCGTACTGGAGAAGTTGGCAGCCGGAACCGCCGTCAAGTCGGCGCAGGGACGCGCCCAGGTGCTCCTCCCCGCCGTACGCCCCCTCGTCGAGGCGTACGAGGACTACTGCCGACGCCTCGGCGCGGACCCGGCCGAGGTCGGTCTGGCCTGGGTCCTGTCCCGCCCCGGGATCCTGGGCGCTGTCATCGGCCCCCGCACACCCGAGCAGCTCGACTCGGCGTTACGGGCCGCCGAGCTGACGCTGGGCGAGGAGGAACTCCGGGAACTCGAAGCGATCTTCCCGGCACCGGCCGTCGACGGGCCGGTGCCGTAGGACGAACCCGGGTGACCCCGGTCAGGAGGGCTCGGACGGGGCGGCGGCCCGGCGGGGGGCCAACGCCGCCACCGTCCGGTCGACCGCCTCCGCCATCGTGACCGTGGCCCGCCACCCGGTGACAGCCGTGAACCGGGCGGGGTCGACCTCCACGCTGCGCAGGTCCGACGGGTCCATGTGCGCCGGAGGCGGCACCGAGACCACCGGCACCGGGTCCTCGCCGGTGTGCCGGGCGACGCTGCGCGAGACCGCCTGGAAGACCTCGCCCAGCGGCCAGGAACGCCCCGTCCCCAACAGGAAGTGGCGTCCGGCGAGCGCGTCGGCGTGGTCCAGGGCGGTGACGAAGGCCCGGGCGGCGTCGGTCACGTACAGCAGTTCACGCCGGACGGTGCCGTCGTGCCACATCGTCAGCGGTTGGCCGGTCAGGGCCCGACGGATCATGGTGGAGACCACCCCCCGGTCGTCGGCGGTGCCGGCGGCGGGCACCCCGAACACCGGGGGCAGCCGCAGACTGGTCGCCCGGATCGCCCCGGCCGCAGTGGCCTCCTTGAGCAGCTGTTCCCCGGTGTGTTTCTGCCTGTCGTAGACGCCCTCGGGGTGGTCCTGCTCGCTGCCGTCGATGACCCGGCCGGCGGTGACCCTGCCGACCTGCGTGTTGCTGCCCGGGAAGACCACCACCGGGGCGTGCGGCGAGCGGGACAGGACGGCGATCAGGTCCCGGACCAGGCCGACGTTCGTCCGTTCGGCGACCACGTCGTCCTCGCTGATCCGCCACCCTGACGTACCCCTGATCTGGGCGGCGAACGGGAAGACCGCCCGGGCGTCCGCGACCACCTCCGCGAGCGCTCCGGGTTCGGTGAGGTCCACCCGGTGCGTCTCGTAGTCGGCGACGGCACCGGAGGGCACGACGACCTCCCGCCGGGCGACGAGCCGCACCCGCACCGGGAGGTCGGCCAGGGCGTGGGTGACCGCCGAACCCAGGAAACCCGACGCGCCGAGCACCACCACCGGCCCCGCACGCCCGGCCGGGGTCACGTCCGCACCACCCGGTGCGCGGCGGCCCGGCAGGCGGCGTAGTCGGGCAGGATCCCCTGGTCCCGGGCCTCCCGGAGGGTGGGTGCGACCCGGTCCCGCTCGGACATGACGAGGTCGAGGTCGGCCGGGATCGGCAACGCCAGCTCCGGATCCAGGGGGTGCACCGCCCGTTCCTTGTCGGGGACGTAACCGGCGGACATCAGGTAGACGAGGGTGGTGTCGTCCTCCAGGGAGACGAACAGGTGGCCCATGCCCACGGGAAGGTACAGCCCGACCATCGACTCGGCGGAGAGCTCGACCGGCTCGGCCCGGCCGAAGGTCGGGGAACCGGGCCGGATGTCGACGGCGAAGTCCATCGCCCTACCCCTGGCGCAGTAGACGTACTTCGCCATGGAGCCGGGCATCGTCGTGAAGTGCACCCCCCGGACCACACCCCGCCGGGACCGGGTGGTGCTGACCTGGGCCACCGGGAACAGCGGGCGGCCGAGCGCCGCCACGAACACGTCCTCCTGGTACGCCGTGCCGAACACCCCCCGCTCGTCGGCGAACGTCTGCGGGGTGAAGGTGAAGACCCCCTCGATGCCCAGCTCCTCGACCCTCACCGCCCCGGCTCCGCGGCGACCCCGACGAAAAGGCCCGGCGAGAACAGGTCGTGGCCGACGTACGAGCAGCTCAGGCCCGCCCGCTGGAAGGCCTGCTCGTAGGCGGCGCGGGCGAACAGGGTCATCACGTGCACCTCGGTGAAGTGCTCGATCCCGGCCTCCGGTGACCCCACCGTGTAGTGGATGGTCATCCGGGAGGCGGTGCGGTCGGGCAGACCCGCCGGGACGGTGTGCGACATCCGGGAGATCCTCCGGTCACCGCTGGTGACCAGGTCGGCCCCGACCCAGCCGGGCCGGAACGTCTCCGGGAACCACCAGGGCTCCACGACGAGGGTGCCGCCAGGCGCGAGGTGACCGGCCAGGTTCGCCACGGCACGGTCCAGTTCGGCCTCGTCGACGAGGTAACCGGTGGAGCTGAACATGCAGGTGACGACGTCGAACCTGCGGTCGAGGGAGAAGTCGCGCATGTCGCCCTGGTGCAGTTCCCGCCCGGGGTCGTTGCGGGCGGCGGTGGCGAGCATGGCGGCCGACAGGTCGACCCCCACCACCTCCCGGAAGCTGTCCGCCAGCTCGACCAGGTGGGATCCGGTCCCGCAGGCCACGTCCAGCAGGGTCGCCGCCTGTGGGGTGTGCTTGCGGGCGACCTCCACGAGCGCGTCGGCTTCGGCACGGTATCCCTTGCCACGGCCGTGGTAGAAGTCGTGGTAGATGTCCGCCCGCTCGTACGGGGCGACGTCGGTGCTCGACGTGGTCGAGTGGCTGTTCGGCATGACCGGCCCTTCCAGAGTGGGTCTTCGCTGACGACACGCGGGCTCGTCACAGCCCGGTGATGACCTCCCGCACCGCCTCGATCACCCTGTCCTGCAGGTCGTGAGGGAGGGAGGGGTACATGGGAAGGGAGAAGATCTCGCCGGCCAGCCGTTCGGTGACCGGCAGCGACCCCGACGCGACACCGAGGTGGGCGAAGCCGGTCATGGTGTGCACCGGCCAGGGGTAGCTGATGTTCAGGGAGATGTCGTACCCGTCCCGGAGACGCTTGATGATCTCGTCGCGGCGCGGGTGGCGGACGACGTACACGTAGAAGACGTGTTCGTTGCCGTCGGTGACCACTGGGAGTTCGAGGCCGTGCGAGTCTTGGAGGTCGGCGAGCCCGTCGACGTACCGCTGGGCGACCGCCCGCCGACCCGCGACGTACGCGTCGAGCCGGGTCAGTTTGCGCCGCAGGATCTCGGCCTGCACCTCGTCGAGGCGGCTGTTGTGACCCGGGGTCCGGGTGACGTAGTAGACCTCCTCCATCCCGTAGTACCGCAGCCGTCGCAGGGCGCGGGCTGTCTCGTCGTCGTTGGTGACGACCGCGCCGCCGTCGCCGTAGGCGCCGAGGACCTTCGTCGGGTAGAACGAGAAGGCCGCCGCGTCGCTCATCGTCCCGGCCAGCCGACCGTCCCGCCGGGCACCGTGGGCCTGGGCGCAGTCCTCCACGAGCTTGAGGCCCCGCCGGTCGGCCAGTTCCCGCAGGGCTGTCATGTCCACGCACTGCCCGTACAGGTGCACCGGGACGATGGCCTTGGTACGCGGGGTGACCGCCGCCTCCACCAGGTCGGTGTCCATGAGGTAGTCCTCGTCGCGGACGTCCACGAAGACCGGCCGGGCGCCGATCTCGTCGATGGCCAGGACTGTGGGGGCGGCGGTGTTGGAGACCGTGACGACCTCGTCGTCGCGTCCGACACCTACCGACTCCAGCGCGAGTTTCACAGCGTTGGTGCCGTTGTCGACGCCCACGCAGTGCGCGATCCCGTGGTAGCGGGCGTACTCGGTCTCGAAGTTCTCCACACTCTGACCGAGGATCAGGCTGCCACTGGCGAAGACCTTCTGCACCGCATCGAGGATGTCGGCTCGTTCCCTCTCGTACTCCAACAGATAGGACCAGACGTAGGTGGTCACCGATGCACCGTCCTTCTTACCGGCGGGAAGGGGTCTGTTCGGGTTCCGTGGCGGGTTTGCGCCGGGCGGAGGCCGGGCGGGCCCAGTTACGCATGACGGGTAGCTCGACGAACCTGTACAGCAGCCACGACAGCACCAGGGAGACCGCGAGGAACGGAATGATCATGAAGAGTGCGAGACCCAGCGGGGCGTCCTCGGTCTGGCTGAACCCCAGCAGGTCCGCCCCGTAGACGATCACCAGGAAGTGGACCATGTAGAGCGCGAAGGAGACGTCGCCGAGCCACACCATCACCCGGTTACGCATGAAGGTGCGCTTCTGCTGGAGGTCGGCCGTCGCGCCGCTGGCGATGATCAGAACCAGGGGAAGGATCATCATCGACGAGGAGATGGCGTAGACACCCGGCAGGAAGAGCGAGGCGACGAAGAAGACCGGGAACAACAGCACCGCGGGGAGCAGCCCGACGTTGATCCACCGACCGGTGATCAGGATGCGGGCCAGGATGATCCCGAGGATGAACTCCAGGCTCCGCGTCGCAGGGAAGGTGTAGAGGAACCAGTCCTGGATGGCGGAGTACTCAAGCCCCGGGATCAGCGGCGGGGAACTCGGCAGCAGGAGGTCGGCGACCACCGGTACCGCCCAGATCGCGGCGAACACCACGGCGGCCCAGGCCCACAGCCGCTCCGGGCGGATACCGGAGATCCAGAACAGGAACAGCGGGAAGCACAGGTAGAAGAACGCCTCGCAGGCCAACGACCAGCTCACCGGGTTGATGCCGAAGGAGATCTCCAGGGCCGGGAACCAGGCGTGGATCAGCAGGAGGTTCGGGATCAGCGCCTCACCGCTCACCGCCTGCCCGGTGACCAGGAACAACACCACGGCGGCGAAGGCGGTGACCAGGTGGTTGGGGAAGAGCTTGCAGACCCGTCTGCGCCAGAACGACCACACCGAGTCGCTGGCCCGCGCCGACCAGGTCAGCACGAAACCGCTGAGAATAAAGAAGAACGACACCCCCACCCGTCCGGTGGTCTGCCAGAAGGCGTCCAGGCCGTCGGCGTACACGTAGCTGTTCGGGATGAGCCTCGACAGGACGTGCGTGAAGAAGACCAGGAAGGCGGCGACGAACCGCATCCCGGTCAACGAGTTCAGTGCCGGCCGTGCTGTCGTGTCCAAGTTGGTGGAGGTAACCACCGGGGCCCCCTCGTGTCAGAAGGAAAGTCGGCGTGTGGATTCCGGGACCGGCATCAGCCGGTCCCGGTGGTGGTGGAAGTCATCGCGGCAGGTGCGGCTCGGCGGTTCGACGCGGCTGCCTGCCGCGTGCCGCCCGGTCGGCGGCCAGGTCCTGACAGATGCCGACCACCTGGGCCGGCGACGGGTCGGTCCGCATCCCGTCCCGCATCCGCTCCGCACCGAGGCGGTACGCCGGCTCGTCGAGAACCCGCTCGATCGCCCCACGCAGGTGCTCGGCGGTCATCCCCGCGACCGGGAGCGACAGCCCCGCGCCGAGGTCCTGGAGCTGCTTGGCGTGCACCTCGGTGTCGGCGTCCGAGAGGATGATCTGCGGTACGCCGTGGATGGCGGCGGTCAGCCAACTGCCGGTGCCGCCGTGGTGCACGGTGGCCGCGCAGGTGGGCAGCAGGACGTTCATCGGCACGAACCCGGCGGTACGGACGTTTGCCGGAACGCTGCCCACGCCGACCAACTGCTGGTCGTCGAAGGTGGCCACGAACTCGGCGTCGATGTCGGCGATGGCGTCCAACATCTCGCCGATGGAGACCTGCCCGATGCCGTGTTCCCGGCTGGAACCGCCGAGGGTCAGGCAGACCCGCCGACGTTCGGGTTCCCGCAACAGCCAGGCGGGCACCACCGAGGGGCCGTTGTAGGGGACGTACCGCATGCCCACCGTCCGGACGCCGGTGTCGATCCGCAGCGGCTCGGGGATGGGGTCCACGGTCCACTGCCCCAGCACCAGTTCCTCGTCGAAGCTCAGGTGCGGGTCGTCGCCGAAGCGCCGCAGCGTCCAGTCGAACCACTCGGCCAGCGGATCCTCCCGGTGCTCCACCTCCTGGTGGGCCAGCAGTCGCAGGAAGCTCTGCCGGGCCCGGGTGGCGACGTCCGGACCCCACAGCATCCGGGCGTGCGGGGTTCCGGTGACCCGGGCCGCGATCGGGGCGGCGAAGGTCAGCGGCTCCCAGACGATCAGGTCGGGACGCCAGGAGCGGCAGAACTCGACCATCCCGTCGATGAGCGAGTCGGGGCTCATCAGGGCGAAGAAGGTCGGGGTGAAGGTGGTCTGCATGCCCAGGAGGTCGTCCCAGGACATGGTGGTGTGGCTCTGGTCGACCCAGTCGAGGGTCCGCATGTACTCGACGATGTCCTGGCCCGCGTGGGCGTGCCACTCCACAAGTTCCACGTCGTCACCGACGGGCACGGCGGTCAGACCGGCACCGGTGACGTCGTCGGTCAGGGCCGGCGAGGCGACGACCCGTACCTCGTGTCCGGCCGCCTGGAAGGCGCTTGCGAGCGGGACCAGCCCGAACAGATGGCTGTTGACAGCCATCGATGAAAACACGACGCGCATCGTTCTTCCTCTACAGCTCGACCGGGCAACGGCTGAGACCACGGGCGACGGGTGACCGACGTCGTCTGATCACCGGCCCGGAACGGGACAGCCGGGGCAACACCGGCGCGGCGGCCCGCAGCGCCGCCGTGGCCAGGGTGGCCACCAGGGCGTCGAGGTCGGTGCGGGGCGAGCCGGGCCGGGACGACAGGATCTCGGCGTCGCCGCCACGGTCCACGTCGAACCGGTCGGGATCGGTGAAGACCTCGGGATCACGGTTCGCCGCGGCGACGACCACTGTCACCTCGCCACCGGTCGGGACGTCGACCCCGCCCACCCGGCGGTCCGACGCGGCGGTGCGGCGTTCCAGGTGGACGCCGGGACTCGTCCGCGACACCTCCGTCACCACACGGGTCGCGGTCTCCGGGTCGTCGGCAAGTCGTGCCGCCAGTTCGGGAAGCTCGGTGACGGCCAGGACGGCGTTGCCCACCGTGTTGGCCGCCAGCTCCGCCACCACCCCCACCAGCACCGCGGCGTCCCGACCGCCGGTGACCGCGTCGATCTCGTCGAGGGCGGTCAGCGCCTGTTCGGTCACCGCGAGCTGTTGCGGGCTGACCTGGGCGTCCAGGCATACCCGGGTCGCCGAGGTCCAGGACCGGAGACGGTCGGGGTCCACGCCCTTGAGTGCGGGCGCGGTACCGAGCGCCAGCACCGGGACCTCCCGGGCGAAGTCGTTCACGAGATCGAAGCGCGACCCCAGCTCGGTCACCAGCCTGGCGCACCGCTGCTGGAGCCAGTCGGCGTCCACTGTCACCGACGCCGCGTCCTCGGTGCGGGCGTAGAACTCCCGGAAGGGGCCGGCCCAGGAGGCCGCCGGGCAGTGGGCCACCTGCATCCACCGGGCAGCGTCGGGCGGGCCGTGGGTGAAGCCCGGATCGGCGAGCACCTCGGCGGCGGTCCGGTGGTCACCGACCACCCACGTTCCGGCCCGACTGGCGTACGGTCCCCGTCCGGCGGCCCGCAACCGTTCGTACCAGGTCCAGGGGTCGTCGTCCCGTCCGGACAGGAGCATCGAGTACAGATCGCCGTTGGCACCGAACCCCCAGTAGAGACCCCGGGCCATCTGCAACTCCCGGCCCAGCCGCCTTCGATCGCCAACTGCCATAGAACGCTCCCGGATTGAAGACTGTGACGGATTCCACCTAGTGCGACGCGTCCGGCGCGAGACGAAACGCCTGCATCGCCTACTACCTGCTGTCTCGAAACCCGGGTCCGCGATCGTCACTGCGGACGACCGGTGGCACGGATTTCCAAGGCGGTGCCGCCGGGGCAATGAACGGCTGACGCAGATCGATGCTGTTTCCGCAGGCCCGGACAGCTGTTTGGCGTCTGTCTAGTGACACGGCCATTTCCCTGATCGCGCCACCCTTCCAGTGCGGCACCAGCATGGCGTGGTGTCGGTGTCATCGCGGCTTGCACGGTGATGTCGACGTCGTCGAACAGGCTGGATGCCGGGCGTTTCGGGCCTGTCGGACCCTCGGCGCGGACCATGCTACAAGAGATCGTCATTGAGCGCCATGATTGCAGATCATCCCGGTCAGCCACCCGCTCCCACCTGCGCGATCGACGAATCCGCAGTTCGGAAACGGGCGAAAACACGCCGCAACCGGTCAGTCCCACGCACAGTTCCAGACGGGCCGGGAACGCGTCATACCACGGAACACACCGGTCAGAAAGATGTGCGCGCCGACAGTTAGGAAGTTCACCGACAGCAATGATCGGGTGCTCCGACGCCCGTTTCACCGACGCCGGCGACCGGTCACCCGGAAGTTGTTCGACGGACCTTCTCCCGTCGCGGGCGGAGCCCTACACTGGGCGGGGTCTTGATCGACGAATGTCAGTCCGGGCGGTACCGCACGGACCGCCCACGACATCACGGGAGAGGCGTATGGGGGATCGGGTCAACGGTCATGCGACTCCGGAATCCACACAATCGGCAATACGTTTCCTGACTCGGCACGGCGGACCTCCCACCGCCACCGACGACGTCCACGACTGGTTGGCCCACCGCGCCGCCGAGCATCGGCTCGAGGTGCACCGAGTGCCCTTCAGCACCATGGAACGCTGGTCGTTCCACCCGGAGGACGGTCGGCTGGCGCACGACTCCGGGCGCTTCTTCTCCATCGAGGGCCTGCACGTCCGGACCAACTTCGGATGGCGACGGGACTGGATCCAACCCATCATCGTCCAACCCGAGATCGGGTTCCTCGGTCTGATCGTGCGGGAGTTCGACGGCGTACTGCACGCTCTGGTGCAGGCCAAGGCCGAACCTGGCAACATCAACGCCGTCCAGCTCTCGCCGACCCTGCAGGCCACCCGCAGCAACTACATGAGGGTCCACAACGGATCCCGCGTCCAGTTCATCGAGTACTTCGACGGGACCCGCCCCCACCGGATCCTCGTCGACGTCCTCCAGTCCGAGCAGGGTTCCTGGTTCCTGCGCAAACGCAACCGCAACATGGTGGTCGAGGTCTTCGAGGACCCGCCCGAGCACCCGAACTGCAGGTGGCTCACCCTCGCCCAGCTGCGGGCGATGCTCCGCTACGACAACGTGGTGAACATGGACCTGCGGTCCGTGCTGGCCTGCATACCGACCAGGGTGGAAGCCGGGGCCGTCGGCCGGGTACTGGACGGACTGCCCCAGGGGTCCTTCGAGACCCGACTGCTGCGTTCCTTCGTCGGGGCGGGCACCCCGGTCCACAACATGAACACCCTGCTGAGCTGGATCTCGGACGTACGCACCACACGTGAGTTCGTCCAACGCACCCGGCCGTTGGCCGACATCGACCGCAGCGGGTGGATCCGGCGCGACGACGGCATCGAACACGAGGACAAGAAGTACTTCAGCATCTTCGGCGTCTCCGTGACGACCAGTCACCGCGAGGTGAGGTCCTGGATGCAACCGCTGCTCTCCCCCGCCAACCACGGCATGCTCGCCCTCCTGGTCAAGGAGATCGACGGCACCCTCCACGCGCTCGTGCACCTGCGCACCGAGGCGGGTGGCCACGACGTCGCCGAGTTGGCGGCGACGGTGCACTGTCAGCCGGACAACTACACCGACGTGCCCGAGGAACACCGCCCGACCTACCTCGACTACGTGCTGGACGTCCCGCGTACCCAGATCCGCTACGACGCCTGGCACTCCGAGGAGGGTGGGCGGTTCTACCGCAACGAGAACCGGTACATGCTCGTCGAGGTGCCCGCGGACTTCGACGACGGCGGTGCCCCCGACCACCGGTGGATGACCTTCGGCCAGATCACCGAACTGCTCGCGCACAGCCACTACGTCAACATCCAGCTGCGCAGCCTCGTCGCCTGCGCGTCCGCCGTCTACAACCGGGCGACGGCGTGAAGCGCGTACCGACCGATCTGGCGATCTTCGGCGGTCCCGAGGCGTTCCTGCACCCCCTGCACGTGGGCCGGCCGACGATCGGCGACCGGCAGCGGTTCCTGGCCCGCCTGGAGTGGGCCCTGAACAACAACTGGCTCACCAACGGCGGGCCCCTGGTGCGGGAGTTCGAGGCCCGGGTCGCCGACCTGGTCGGGGTACGGCACTGCATCGCCACCTGCAACGCCACCGTCGCCCTGGAACTGGTGCTGCGGGCCGGTGACGTCACCGGTGAAGTGATCATGCCGTCAATGACCTTCGCGGCCACCGCGCACGCGGCGAGCTGGCTCGGACTCACACCGGTGTTCTGCGACGTCGACCCGGCGACCGGTCTGGTCGACCCGGACCACGTCGCCGCGCTCGTCACCCCGCAGACCGGCGCGATCGTCGGCGTACACCTGTGGGGCCGACCAGCACCTGTGGAGGCGCTGGCGAAGATCGCCGCCGACCACCAGGTCAAGCTCTTCTTCGACGCCGCCCACGCCCTGGGCTGCACGACGGGTGGACGTCCGGTGGGCGGATCCGGTGACGCCGAGGTGTTCAGCTTCCACGCCACCAAGGCGGTCACCGCCTTCGAGGGCGGGGCGGTGGTCACCGACGACGGCCTGCTGGCCGAACGGATCCGGGCCATGCACAACTTCGGCATCGGCCCGGACAAGGTGGTCACCGAGATCGGCACCAACGGCAAGATGAGCGAGTGCGCCGCGGCCATGGGGCTCACCTCCCTCGACGCGTTCGCCGAGACCAGGGAGCACAACCGGGTCAACCACGCGCTCTACACCAGCGAGCTGCGCGACGTACGCGGCGTCACCGTGCACTCGCTCCCGCCCGACGAGGAGAGCAACTACCAGTACGTGATCATCCTGGTGGACGGCACCGCCACCGGCATCGACCGTGACCGGCTGCAGGCGATCCTGCGCGCGGAGAAGGTCGTCGCACAGCCCTACTTCTCCCCCGCCTGCCACCAGATGACGCCCTACCGCACGGAGCCACCGCTGCGGCTGACACAGACCGAGTGGCTCGCCGAACGGGTGCTCGCCCTCCCGACCGGCCCCTCGGTGTCCAGTGAGGACATCCGCCGGGTGTGCGACGTCATCCGACTCGCCACCACCAGCGGTGCGTTGATCAACGCGGAGTGGGACAAGCGGAAACGCAACGGTTCGTGATCCTCGCACCACAGACGCCAGAAGGGTTCGCACGTCGATGAAGACCACTCCTACGGCGACCGCCGTACCGACGGAGATCGCGGACGCGGCACGACCCGACGCCGACCGGCCGGCCGTGGTGCGGGCGCTCAGCGCCGAGGTCACCCGCCTCACCGGTGCCGCATCCGACACCGCCGAACGACAGGCGGTCCGGCTCGCCGAACTCACCGCCCACTACGGCGCCTCGCCGTTCACCCCGTTGGAGCAGATGCGCCGTCGGTTCGACCTGGACCGGGCCGGGTTCGGCGAGCTGCTCGACCTGTTCGATCGCATCCCGCAGCTGGGCACGGCGGTGGAGCAGGGCCCGGCGGGCAAGTACTGGAGCAACACGATCAGGCCGCTGAACGCCGCCGGCGCGTTGGAGGCTGCGGTACGGCGGGAGCCCGCCTTCCCGTACAGCGTCGGGCTCTACCCCGGCCCGACGTGCATGTTCCGCTGTCACTTCTGCGTACGGGTGACAGGTGCCAAGTACGACGCGGAGTCGGTGGTGCCCGGCAACGAGATCCTCACCTCGGTCATCGACGAGGTGCCGTCGGAGAACCCGACGGCGATGTACCTCTCCGGCGGCCTGGAACCGTTGACCAACCCGGGTATCGGGGCGTTGGTGTCGCACGCCGCCCGGCGGGGCTTCGCCCTGACCGTCTACACCAACGCCTTCGCCCTCACCGAACAGACGCTGCGCCGCCAGCCCGGCCTGTGGGACCTCGGCGCGGTCCGTACCTCCCTGTACGGGCTGAACAACGACGAGTACCAGGCCACCACCGGCAAGCGTGGCGCCTTCGAACGGGTCAGGAAGAACCTCCGGGACTTCCTGCGGATGCGCGCCGAACGGGCGGCACCGGTCCGGCTCGGCCTCAACCACATCATCCTGCCGGGG
Source organism: Micromonospora sp. NPDC000207 (assembly GCF_040300925.1). Taxonomy (NCBI): domain Bacteria; kingdom Bacillati; phylum Actinomycetota; class Actinomycetes; order Micromonosporales; family Micromonosporaceae; genus Micromonospora; species Micromonospora sp. NPDC000207. The sequence goes on along the minus strand of NZ_JBEPEQ010000038.1, from coordinate 5,582 downwards.
CGGGCCAACCGCCTCATCGACCTGGTCGACTTCATCGCCGAACTCAACGAGTCCAGCCCGCACCGGCCGCTCGACTTCGTCACCGTCCGCGAGGACTACAGCGGTCGGGACGACGGCAGGTTGTCCGAGGGCGAACGGACCGAGTTGCGGGAGGGCCTCGCCCGGTTCGTCGACTACGCCGCCGAGCGGACCCCGGGCATGCAGACCGACCTGGGTTACGCGTTGGAGAGCCTGCGTCGGGGTGTCGACGCCCAGCTGTTGCGGATCCGGCCGGAAACGATGCGCCCGACCGCCCATCCGCAGGTGGCGGTGCAGATCGACCTGCTCGGAGACGTCTACCTGTACCGGGAGGCCGGTTTCCCCGGGCTGGCGGGGGCCACCCGCTACGTCGCCGGCCGGGTCACCCCGGACCGGAGCCTGCACTCGGTCGTCCACGACTTCGTCACGTCGGGCCGCAGCATCGATCCGCAGCCGGGGGACGAGTTCTTCCTCGACGGTTTCGACCAGTCGGTGACCGCCCGGCTCAACCAACTCGAACGGGACGTCGCCGACGGGTGGGATCAGCATCGGGGCCTGATCCGCGCCGTCTGAACGGCGTCGACCCGCCCCGGCGCGGCGGCGCGGTCACGCGCCGCCGCGTCGGAGCGCAAGGGGTTCAGGCGGACTCGGCCGGGGTGACCGCCGCCAGCACCGGGAGGTGCCGGGTGCCGAGGACGATCTGGTCGAAGTGACGCAGCGTGTCGTCGTCGCGGTCGACGGCCAGTCGACCGTACCGGGCGATGATCTCCTCCAGGGCGACCTGGTTCTCCAGGCGCGCCAGCGGGGCACCGAGACAGAAGTGCACGCCGTGCCCGAAGGAGAGCTGCGCGGCACCACCGATCTTGCGGGACGGGTCGAACGTGTCCGGGTCGGGATGCGCCAGGGGATCGCGGTTGGCCGAGAGCACCCAGGTGTTGACCATGACGTCGGCCGGGATCTCGACCCCACCGACGGTGGTGGCCCTGGTCGTGGTGCGCTGCATCTGGGGGAACGGGGGGCGGAAACGCAACACCTCCTCGATGATCGGCGCGATCAGACCCGGGTCCTCGGCGGCGGCCGTCCAGTACTCCGGGTGCTCGTCGAGGGTGCGGACGATGTTGCCCAGCAGGACGGTGGTGGTGATGTGCCCCGCGAGCAGCAACGCTGTGGAGAAGTTGGCCGCCTCCACGTCGTCGAGGGTGCGCCCGTCGACCTCGGCCAGCACCAGCCGGGAGATCAGGTCGTCCCGGGGGTCGGCCCGCCGTTCCCGACACCTGTCGAGCAGGTAGGAGGTGAGCGGGTTCAGCACCTGCATGATGCGTTCGACCAGGGCCGGATCGGTCGGGTCGTCCATCTGGATGTCGACCAGGGCGCCGGACCAGTCACCGAACTGCTTGTGGTCCATCCGGGGCAGCCCCAGCAGCTCGGCGACGATCGTGACCGGCAGCGGGAAGGCGAGCGCCTCGACCAGGTCGAAGCGGTCACCGGCGTCGGCCAGCAGCGACCGGGTCACCTCCCGGATGCGCGGTTCGAGGTCGGCGATCGTACGCGGGGTGAAGGCGCTGCTGACGACCTTGCGCAGGGCCCGGTGCTCCGGCGGGTCGATCTCGTGGATCATCCCCGGCGTCGGGTCGGCCCCCTCGATGACGCGGGTGGGGTCGGAGGAGAAGGTGGCGGTGTCGCGGAGGACCTCGCGTACGTCACTGTGGCGGAAGATGTGCCAGACGCCGTACTGGTCCTGCCAGACCGGGTGCCTGTCGCGCATCACCGCCAGCCAGTCGAGCAGAACGGCCTCCTCGGCCATGCTCGGGATCTGTTCGATAGTGGTCATGGTTCTCCCCACCGTTCGTCGTCCAACCCGTCCCCCCCGGGCACAGATGTCGATTTTCGCCAATGTCGTTGATTGTCGGCTCAGGGTGTCGCCGTACGCGGTAATCGGTCAGCTCGCCCGGACCCGGACCCGACCCCAACTCGTGGCGGCGACCTCGGACGGAAACGGACGGATGACGCGCAGATCGTCCTCGAAGTCGGTCTCGGCGTTCAGGATCGCCTGGTGGATCCGTTGCACCTGCGGCTCCGGTTCCAGACCCAGTTCGTCGACGAGGTTGCGACGCAACCGGTGGAAGACCTCCAACGCCTGCGCGCGTCGACCACTGAGATGCAGCGCCCGCATGTACTGCGCCTGGAGCCCCTCGTGCAGCGGATTCTCCGCGGTGAGCGCGGTCAGCTCGATGAGGGCCTCCCGGTACATCCCCTGACGCAACTTCGCGCCGACCAGGTATTCGCTGGCCATGAGCCAGGACTCCTCCAGTTCGCGACGCTTCGACTCCAGCACCCGACCCAGCGGGACGTCGACGAGCGCGGGCCCGCGCCAGAGGCCGAGCGCCTCGGTGAGTCTGCGGGTGCCTGTCACGTCGTCGCCGAGGCCGAGCGCGGCGCAGCCGGCCGACATCAGACGCTGGTACTCCCGGACGTCGAGGGCGATCCGGTCACCGCGGAGCAGATAGCCGCCGGCCCGGGTGATGAGCAGACTCCGGGTGACCTCCTCGGCGGGCAGACCGGTGACCGCCACGAACATCTTGCGCAGATTGAGAATGTACGTCTGGAGGGTGGTGAGCCTGCTGACCGGCGGCTCGTCGTCCCAGAGCTCGGAGACCAGGACGGAGACCGGAACGACCTGGTCGGCGTGGACGAGGAGCATTGCGAGAACATTTCTCGGTTTCCGTGCCGTCGGCGTCTTTCGCGGCGATGGGGAACTGACGAACAGCGGACCCAGGACTCCGAGGCTTACCACGGTCTCCGGATTTTGCAATTGCACTACATCCCCCATCGAAAAGCAATGGAACCGGACATTAAGCGATCCATGGTGATCGAAGCGCGCTAAGCCGAAACTAGCACCCCGATCAAGGAAGCCGCGAGCCCTTGGCGGTACGGTTCCCTCACACCGCCGCACACCCACCGGACCAGCAATGCCGCACCGGTCGCGTTTTCGCTGGTAGACGCCGCCAATACGTACGACCGTCACACTGGGCAACATATTCGCCGGGACCGACACCACCATCCCGACCGGGAAAGCCTGGCGCAATAGCGAACTGCGGTTTTTGCCCGGAAGGCGGTTTTATCCGGGGAAAAGCCCACACCTCGCGCCGTTTCACCACCGCGACCCGGACCTCGCCGAGATCGTCGACGAGGGTGGCCTCCTCGGGGAGACCCCGGTACGACCCGTGCTGCCCGTTGCCTGACGCTCGCCCCGGGCGCCGTTTGCCGAGGAGCGGGTCGGGAACCCACCGTCCAGCCGGCGGCACCGTCCGCCTCGCTGACGGGAGGGCGACCATGACGAACCGCCCGACCCTCGCGCCGACAGCGGCTGCCGTGCACCCGGCGGCGCCGCCGACCGTCGGCGTGGAGGAGGAGTTCCTGCTTCTGGACCCCGCCACCGGGGGCAGCCTGCCGGTCGCCGACCGGGTGCTCGCCGCCCTGCCCGGACCGGCCCGGCGGCAGAGCCGCCAGGAGTTCCGGCACAGCATGGTCGAGATGGTCACCCCGGTCTGCACCGACCTCGGCGAGCTGCGCGACCACCTGGTGGCGTTGCGCCGCAGCGCTGCCGACGCGGCGCGGACCGCCGGGGCGAACCTGGTCGCCGTGGGCGCCACCCCCGTCCGGGAACCCCACCGGACGGTGCCCGACGAACCCCGCTACCACGCCATGTCCCGACGCTTCGGCCCGGTCGCGCACGACCCGGCGGTCTGCGGCTGCCACGTCCACGTGGGCCTGCCCGACCGGGAACTGGCGGTGCAGGTCTGCAACCACCTGCGGCCCTGGCTGCCGATCGTCCAGGCGATCACGGTCAACTCGCCCCTGCACGACGGGTACGACACCGGGCACGCCAGCTGGCGGTCGATGCAGCTGGAACGGTGGCCGAGCATCGGCCCCACCCCGTACTTCACCTCCGCCGCCGACTACGACGCCACGGTGGCCGCCCTCGTCGACGCGGGGATCATGCTCGACTCGGCGATGGTCTACTGGTACGCCCGCCCGTCGACCACCTACCCGACGGTGGAGATCCGGGTCGGGGACGTCTGCCCCCTGGTCGACGACACGGTGCTGGTCGCCGCCCTGGTGCGCGCGTTGGTCGCCACCACCGCCGACGACGTGCGCGCCGGTGTCGCCGCACCCCGGCTGCGCGGCTGTCTGGTGGCGGCGGCCCACTGGCGGGCCGCCCACCACGGCCTCGACGGCGACCTGATCGACCTGCGGGCCGGCGGAGCACGGCCCGCGTGGCACCTCGTGGAGGAGTTGGTCGCGGCGGTCACCCCCGCGCTGGTGCGTCACGACGACCTGGCGTACGTCCTGGAACAGCTCGCCCGGCTGCGCCGTGACGGGACCGGTGCCGCCCGGCAGCGACGGATCATGGCCGCCACCGGCGGTGACGTCCGCGCGGTCCTCGACCACCTGACCGCCCAGACCGTCGACTGTTGACCGGCCGGTACGGCGTTCAGCGGACCCCGTGGGTCTGGAGCCACAGTTCGAGCAGGCCGAGCTGCCACAGCTTGTTGCTCCCCGCAGCGGCCTGCGCCCGGTCCGGCTCGGCGAGCAACTCCTCGACGTACTCCGGTCGGAACAGCGCCCGCTCCCGGGCGGCCGGTGCCCGCAGCGCCTCGGTGACCAGCTCCCGGAGCGGGCCGTCGACGTTGCGCAGCGCAGGCACCGGGAAGTAGCCCTTCGGCCGGTCGACGACCTCGGCGGAGAGCACCTGCCGGGCGATCTCCTTGAGCACACCCTTGCCGCCCTGCGCGACCTTGTGCTCCGGAGGGCAGGCCGCGGCGAGCGCCACCAGGTCCTGGTCGAGGAAGGGGGTCCGGACCTCCAACCCCCACGCCATGCTCATGCTGTCCACCCGTTTGACCGGATCGTCGGGCAACATCACATGGGTGTCCAGGCGCAGTACGGCGTCCAGGGCGGTCTCCGCGCCGGAGGCCGCCAGGTCGGCGACGACCAGGTCCCGGCTGGCGTCGACGTCCGGGACCGCCACCCCGACCACCCGGCTCAACTCGGCGTGGTCCCTGTCGAAAAACGCGTCGGCGAAGCTGCGCGCGGCGGCGGCCCGGGGCACAGTGGCCATCGGCTGGTGGTAGCCGTACCCGGCGAAGACCTCGTCGGCCCCCTGACCGGACTGGGCCACCTTCACGTGGGCCGCCACCTGTTCGCAGAGCAGGTGGAAGGCGACCACGTCGTGACTGCCCATCGGCTCGGTCATCGCCGCGACGGTCCGGCGGACTGCGGGCACCAGGTCGTCGTCGGCGAGCCGGATCCGCTGGTGGTCGGTGTCGTAGGCCCGGGCGACCAGGTCGGAGTAGTGGAACTCGTCGCCTGCCTCGCCGCCACGGCTGTCGAAGCCGATGCTGAACGTCCGGACGCGCTCCTGCCCCGCCTCGGCGAGCAGCGCCACGATCAGGCTGGAGTCGAGCCCTCCGGAGAGCAGCACCCCCACCGGTACGTCGGCGACGAGACGGCGGCGTACCGCGGTGCGCAGGGCCTCGCCGACCGCGTCCTGCCAGTCGCGG
>NZ_JBEPEQ010000037.1:0-49380 GCF_040300925.1 Micromonospora sp. NPDC000207 | reverse complement strand
CCCCGGATGGCGCGGCGGTGGCCGGCGGCCAGGTTGGCGAGCTGCTGGCCGGTGAGGGGCGGTTCCCCCGGTGGGGGTGGGCAGGGCACGTAGACGGTGTGCCCGGCCAGCACCAGTGCACGCTCGACGGCGCGCATGGCGGCCATGGCGCGGGTGACGCTTCCGCACAGGACGATGGTGGTCGGGTCGGTCATGGTTCCTCCTTGCTTGGGGCGGTCGGCCGTCGGCGGACGACGGCGGGGGTGTCGCTGACCGGAATGGTCGGCTCGTTGTTGGGCTGGCCGGTGCGCGCCCACTCCATGCCTCGCCGCCACGACGGCGGTTCGTGGCCGCGCACCCGGTCGGCAATGTAGGCGGGTGGCCAGACGGCGAACACGAAAGCGGTGCGGGCGACGCGGCTGCGCTTGAACAGCCATGCGGCGAAGACGACTCGCCGCTTCACGGCTGGTCCTCTCGTTCGGGGGCTAGGTCGGTCATGCCGCCGCCACCGAGTCTCGCTCGCAGTTCCACAGCATGATGTGCTCTGGGCGCTCGGCGTAGATGTTGACCTGGGCGAAGAACCGGTAGCCGGGCTTCTCGTCGAGCAGCCAGAGCGGGATGTTGATGTTGTCGCGGGCGAGCGTGACCTGCTCGAAGTTGCTGGCCGGGATAACGAGGGTGACGGTGGTGGCGTTGATGGCTGCGAGGCGGACGAGGGTGTGGTAGAGGGCTGACGGGTCGGTCACGGGCTGCTCCTTGGTGGCGAACGCTTCGATGTCGTCCACCTCGATCGGCTGCAAACCCCGGCTCGCCTTCGGCCGGCACAGCAGCACCCGCACATCGGCCATCAGTTCGTCGTACAGCGGGCCGCCCAGCGGGACCTCGGTGTCGTCGGTCCAGATGAGCCGGCGGCCTTCGGTGAGGACTTGCCGGACTGCCGCGAGTTTGGCGACCGATGCGGCGTGGCCGTTGACGTCGTCGGTGAACGCACGGCCGAGCGGCGGTAGCGCCCACAGGCGTTCCAGCTGGTCGGCGTATGCGCACCAGGTGGTGCACCATCGGACTTCGACGATGCCGTTGTTGTGGAGGTCGCGGATGCGGGTGATGAGGGCGGGTGCCCAGCGCATCTTCCACTGCTGCCCTTGGGCGTAGGCGTATGCGGTGCGGGGTGGGGCGGACCAGCCGGGCTTGCTGGCGTTGATCACCCCGTCCACGTCGAGAAGCCACACGGGCGGCCGGGCTGCGGTCACTGGTCGCCCCCGTCGTCGCCGACCTCGTACCCGTACAGGGCGCCCACGATTTGGTTGAAGTGCTTGATGCCGGCGACCTTGTCGGGGGTGCAGCGCTGTTCGGCGAGGTCCGGGTTCTTGCGGGTTGGGTGGAACTTGGCGTCGCCCTGGTTGCCGGGCAGGGCGCGAAGCCGTGTGAGGTCGGCGTCTCGGGCGGCCTCGTCCGGGTAGGGGCCGATCATGTGGAGGGTGTGGAGGGTGTCGATGTCGCCCCAGTAGGCGGTGACCTCGATCGAGGCGGTCACGGTCATCGGGTGAAGCTGTGGATCATGACGGCCGCGCCGAACACAGCGAGCAGGATCAGCGAGGTGATCAGGAAATCGGGCATGGCAGGGCTCCTTCGAGTTGGTCTGGTCGGCTACCGCTCGCCCCGGACGCGGGTTCCGGGGCGGCGGTACGCCGGTCAGTTCCAGGTGTCGGCGTAGTCGGCGGCGGCAGCCTCCTCCCCGGCGCGTTCCGCAGCCTCGGCGGTGGGGGCGTCCACGATCCGTGTCCACCGGTGGGACAGCATCGAATCGCGGCGTCCGTGCACCTCGTGCCCGCCTTCGATGACGGCTAGCACGGTGTGGGTGGCGCATGTCCCGTTGTCGGCGAGGCCGACGACGGTCCACCGGTCGGCCTTCGGCGGAACGGCGTCGTCGGCGGTGACACGGTCGGGGCCGATAAGGTGGAACGCTTCACGGACCTGGTTGATGGCGTCGTCGGCGCTGCGTGCGCTGACGTGGGCGGCGTGGATGTTGTGTCCGTAGGCACCGACACGGCCGGAGACGGCACCGATGTGGTCGTACCCGCCGTAGTTGAGGTGGGTAATGACGGTCCAGGCCATGGGCAGTGCTCCGTTCGGTCAGTTGGTGATGGTTGCGATGTGCGTGTCTCGGCTGGCGTTGTACGTCCATTCGCCGGTGCGGGTGTGGCCGAGGGCGGCCAGCTTCCGGTCGGCGGCGTTCCGGAAGTAGACGGTGGGGTTGTTGTTCCAGTCGCCGTCGTCGTCGCCGAGGATGTTGTGCCGGTTGGTGCGCCCGCCGTCGACGAGGGTGAGCGTGGTGCGGAAGGCGTCGATGGTCAGGGATGCGTGCTGGTCCATGGGTTGCCCTCCATCGGTTGACGGTAAGTGGTTAACCACATTCTAGCGGGGATTCGCCCGTGTGGCTAACCACATGGCAGACTGACCGCATGGCCCGCGAGCTGAAGAACCCCGACCGGCACGAGAACCCGGGTGTACTCGCGCGCCCCACCACCGAACTGCGCGACGAAGCCAAGCAGGTGCTCGCCAGCAACGGCTGGACGATGAACGACTTCCTGGTGGCCTGCCTGGTTCTGCTCACCAGGAACCCCGGTCCGATGCTCGAACGCCTCAAAGAGTTCAAGCCAGTACCGAAGAAGCCGGGCCGCCCGCCGAAGCGCGCCCCGAAGTCGTCTAGCTGACAGCCACCCCACCCGATCGGCCGGTGACGAACCCGCCGACGGCCACCACACTCAGCCGGTGCGCAAGGTCTCCCAACCCAACCCCACACTCATAGCCATCGGCACGATCGCCTTGTCCTTCATAGCCGTGATGATCTACGGGGCGGCGGCGGAAGCCCTAGATCCGAAGACCACACCGTCGCCATCAGCGTCGGCGAACGTCAGCATGCCCCCGACGCTGGCAGCCTCCCTACCCGTCCGGCCTGTGGTCACCTTTCCCGCGACGGCGAGTGCAGCGCCGACGTTCACCAGGCCGCCGCGTACCGTCAAGCCGACGCCGAAGCCGTCTCGCAGCATCAGCCTTCGGGTTGTCAAGCCGGGCACGTTCTGCGCCCCGGAGGGTGCTCGTGGGGTGACGAGTCGGGGCACCCGGATGGTGTGTTCGGAGGATCGCGACGACCCGTACCGGCGGTGGCGGGCATCCTGACCCAGGCGCGGTGGAGCCCCGGCCCTCAGGTGGAGGTGCCGGGGCTCTCTCGTGTGCTGGTGCGTGTGGGCGGGTCGGGGATCGCGTCCACTTCTGCGGCCGTCCAGCCGCCTAGGGTTTGGTGCGCCTGCTCAGCCCACTCCTGCCACGCCTGCCGGTGTTCGCCTTGGGTGCCTTCCCACCAGCAGGCCAGCAGCACCTCGTGTCGGGTGAGCCCGTAGTCGGCGGCAACCGCCATCACGGTGTCACCGGCGGACACGGCTCCGGCGATGTGCACGGTGCCGATGCCGCGCACTGCTGGGCCGCCCCATGCCACGGCCGGGTCGATCGTGATGGCAGGGCGCGTCATGAAGTCGAGTGTGCCAGCGTCAGAGGATCGAACCGTACAGCTGGGAGTCGTCGACCAGGAGGACCCGAACCCCGGCGGGTTTGGTGGAGCCGCCCCACTCGTCGTATGTCTCCACCGTGACGACGCCGGGGTGCTGTCCGGCGCGGATCAGAGCCGAAATTCTGCGTCGATGTCATAGGCGGCGGGGTAGTTGCTGGGGTCGCCATCTTCGGGGTTGAGGTAGTCGTGGAGTGACGCCGCGATGCGGTGCCGGAGTGCTGCGGCAAGATCGGCGGGGTCGATCATCCGGGCAGGTTAGTCCGGTCCAGGCGGGCTGTGCTTCCCCTTGTTGGGTGGAGTGCCCGGTCAGCCTGCTGTGAGCGCGGGACGTCGGGTGCGGTGTAGGTGCCACGTGCGGGCGGCATCGATGAGCGCTGCCCGGTGGGCTGCTGGAGCCTGGTTCTGCTGGCGCTGCCACATGCGGGTGAGGGCATCGGTGAACGAGGTCAGCGCCTCGTCGGCGGCGGTGGCCCAGGCGGGGATCTGCTGCGCCCACGTCTCGGCGTCAGAGGGGCTGTGCCCGTACCGAACCAGCCGGACGACCGTCATCGCGGTGTCGAGCCACGGCGGCCCGACAGCAGGTGTGGCCCAGTCGACGAGCCGAGCCCCGTGTCCGCTGATCAGCCAGTTGCGGCGGGACATGTCGGTGTGAGCGAGTGTTTCCCCGGCGACGTGCTCGGGGTCGATCAGCCCAGCCCAGCGGGCCGTGAACGGTCGGACCAGGAAGGCGGGCGCTGGTGCGGTGGCGAGCGCGGTGAGGGTGGCGGCCAGGTGGGGCAGGTCGGGTGAGCCGGGCCGCAGGTCGGCGTGCCAGCCGGGGATGTGCTCGAAGCCGGCGAGCAGCCAGCCGCCCTGCTCGACGTGCCACAGCAGTGCGGGGGCGATGCCGGGCAGGTGCGGGTTGACGCGGATTTCGTTGCGCAGCGTCCACGCCAGCCGGTCATTGACCGGGAGCCCCTTGCAGAACACGCGGCCGGTGGGGGTGTGCAGCGTGGCGGCCAGCCGGCATGTCGCCCCGGCATCGGCAGGCGTCACCTGCCGGATGGTGCCGGTGTGCGCAGCAACAGCCCGGCGGACAGTGTCGGGCAACTCGGTCCACGGGGTGTGCACCAGACCGGTCTACCAAGAAAGGCACCCCCGGGGCGACATGCGCCGCGCCGGGGGTGCCGTTTCACATCTCGACAGTCGGCTTCCCGCTGCCCTCACATGTTGCCCGGCTCCCTGCCGGCTGATGCAACGGACACGGGTGGCCCGGCGGCGGACCTACGCGGGCACCGCAACTGCTGCATTTCGACTGTGGTGCCACTCCAGCACCCCCTGGGGGATCTGATAGTCCGGGCACGGGTCCTCTTTCGGTTCGCCAGCGGCACCGCGAGGCCCGGACGCTGCGGTAGCCCGCAGATAGGCTACCGAACCGTCACTACCAGTGACACGGATTGCGGAGGGGGATTCTCCGTGTCGCGGCCAGCCCACCCCCGAGGCGGCACACAACTCCCACGACACGAACTCGTCCGGGCGGGCGGCGTCGAGTAGCCGGTGCGCCAGCCGCAGGGTCCGTCCCGGCATGCACACCATCGCCTCCTCCGCCAGTTCCCCCGACACCGGACGTGCGTCAGCAGGGACGACGGCGCACCACAGCAGCGACGTGGAGCCGGACAGGGCGAGGGCTTTCACCCCGGCCGGGGACTGCCCGCCCGGCATGCTGTCAGCCCCGTAGCAGGCCACGTTGGTGTAGTCGGGGTGTTCGGCCAGCCGCAGCAGCCTTTCCATCACCGGGAGGATCTGCTTGTTGGGCATCGGTTTTCCCATCAGGTCACTCCTCGTCTCGGGCGCCGGGCTGGGCGTAGCCGACGCCGGGTATGCCCCGGAGGCCGGCGGTGATGTGTCCGGAGCGGGGACGCCCGCTGGCGGTGCGGGTGTTGACGCCGCACGCCTCGGCGTACTCGTACACGTCGAGGTTGGGGTCGTTGTAGGCGAGCACCTGGGCGGTGACCCACATGACGTTGATGCGGATGGTGTCAGTTTCCGCCTGGTCTAACTGGGGGACGTTGCGTCGGTGACGGATGTCGTCTTCCCGCCGATGTCCTGCCCGGTCGGCCCGGTATGGGGCGTCTGACCAGTCGTGTTGCCGGATTTCGTCGGCGAACTGCTGCGCCAACCTGCTCAACGGCATGGCCGGGTTCTCCCTCCGATAGGGGTGTTGCTGCTGGCACCCCCCGATGGGGTGTCCTCGGTGACCTTACTCCGGATCTCGGTGGTGTCCAGGGACGCGGTCCGGGTCGGCTACGTGCGGCGGCCCTGGCCGATCCCGAACTTCCCTCGGGGGCCAGGGCCGCATCCACGCAGAGCCGCGCTCACCGTTCAGCCACGCCCGCACGGACGTCGTGGCCTGCCGATCGGACACCCCAACCGCACCGAGCTTCGGCCGCTTACCGGTCGGGGCAGGCCCGGGAGGGTGTTCCCGGCAGTGCGCCGATCAGAGGCGGAACCACGCCGGGGCCTCTGGGTTGGGAGTCGGCCCCGGTTCGCGTGTGTCGTGCAACCCGATCTGCCGCTGATTCTACTCGGCGGGTGCGACGGGTTCGGTGACCGACTGGTGGAGGTCGGGCCGGTCGCAGCAGACGTCGAAGCTGCGATGCTCCCGGGTGTGGCATTCCTGCCGGCCGGAGGTGGGGCACCAGTACAGGTTGCAGGGCAGGGCGGCGGCGTGCGCCTCCCATGCCTGGTCGGCGATGTCGTCGGCGCGGGCGACGATCCGCCGGGCCACCTCATCGGGCGTGCCAGCGGCGAGGGCGCGCGCGTCGGGTGTGCCGAGGGATGACCGGTCGAGCAGGAAGCGGATCGGCTCGCCGCCGATGGCGGGGGTGACGGCGGCTTCGGCGGTGCCGTGGGTGAGACAGCCAGCGATCTGCACGTCCCGTTCGAGGTCGTCGAGGGCGTGCTGGAGTTGGTCGAGCCACAGTTCGTGGTCGTCGGCGGGCGGGGTGGTCACGGCGTCTCCTTCCGGGCTTCCGTGAGCTGAATGCGCAGGTCGGCGAGCGTGGCCGCCCACTCATCGACGGTGTGGGTTTCGAAGTGCGTACGGGCGGCTGCGTCGTCGGCGACGATGGCGTGCGCGGCGGGGCCGAGGAAGTCGACCGGTGGCTGCTCGACGGCGGTCACTGCTCGCCCTTCTCCCAGGCCACCTGGAACTGCCGCAGCGGCTCCATGTCGTACACGTCATCGTCGTCCTGGACGGCCAGCGGGGAGAACTCCCGCACCTGACCGTGCCGCAGCACCGCCTCCCCGGCGGTGAACCGGCGGGTGATCCACGAGTAGAGGGCGAGACGGATGTAGAAGTCGTTGACGCCGGTGATCCGGCCGACGGGGCAGCGGCCGTTGTCGAGCCCGACGGCGATCACGTCACCGGGCCGCAGGGGCATGTCTTCGTCCCGCCAGCGGGGCTGCGGCTTGCGCGGGGTGGCCGGGGTGCGTTTCGCGGGACGCGCCTCGGCGAACAGGATCGGGTCCCCGTTGGTGCTGGCGGGTCGGGTGCGGCGCGACTTCGGGGCGGGCGTGTTGGCGAACAGGCCGGTGTCGGGCATGTCGCCGGTGGGCGCGGGGGTGAGCATGTCGTGGTCGTCGCTGCGCTTGGTCATGGGGCTACCTCCGGGGTTGGGCGGGTGGTCAGCCTTGCTCGCCGTGCTCGAAGCGGGCCGAACGGGCGGCGGTGTAGGCGGCGGAGATATCAGGGCACGGGAAGCCATAACCCCGTTCGTCGAGCATGCAGGGAGGCGGCACGTACTCGCCGTCAGAGTTCGGCTCCACTCGCCGTGGGCCGAGGACCGGCGACATGAGGTGATCATGTTCGTCATTCCGACCCTGGGGTGACTTGCAGATCGGGGTGACAAGCTGTTCAGACAGCACCCCGCCGATTAGCAGCAGCGAGAGGTGAAATCCGGCAGTACGCGGCACCGGCCCAAGAACCAGGAGGCGCTGCTTGAAGTAGGCGAAATCGTCAGGCGTGGTGCCGAGCGAGATGGGCAGACCATGCTCGGGGTGCGCGGCAGCGACCAGCAACGGGTAGTTGGCAGCAGCGACGTGCCCCTTGACTTCGACCCACAGTGCCCGGCGCGGCAGGTAGAAGTCGGGCAGGTAGCCGCGCTGGCTTCCTTTCGGACCGACCAGGTAGGTCTCTGTCTCGTACTGCCAGTTGATGCCGAGGTGGTCAAACCAGACCGCCCAGCGTGCTTCGAGGCGGGACCTGAACCGGCAGCCGGCGTAGCGGGTCTCGATGGGCATGGGGCTAGTCATGGGGCTGCCTCCGGTGCGGGTTCGAGTAGGTGATGGTTGCCTTCCCACGCCAGGTACTCGTGGTCGGCGTAGTTGCGGTACGGCTCGTGTCTGCCGACCGTCAGCCAGTCGGATGCGTTGCTGGCGTTCGCGTTGGGTCGTTCGCGGCGGCGGCCCTGCTGGTTGGTGGCGGCGATGCGGTCACCTCGGCAGGCTCCGCAGTTGTGGGCGGGCTGGCCGGGGTGGTGGCGGCATTTGCCTCGGCCGTTGTTGGTGCAGTCGTCGCAGTCGATGGTCTTCTCGCTGTCGCCTTCGTACATGAGGCGGACGGTGAGTTTGCCCGTGTCTTGGCAGGTGGGGCAGTGCGGGCCGGTGGTGCTGTCGGGGTCGCCGCCGATCGGCTTGGCGAGTTCGACCAGGGCGGCGGCTACCTGGGTGCGGAGGCTGCCGTTGCTGTCTGCGGTGTACCACCAGCCGAGGCTGTTGATGGTGTTGGTGGCTTCGATGAAGTCGACGACGTGGAGCGCGAGGTGTGGGGGGCAGCCGTTCTTGATGACGAGCTGCTGCTGCGGGGTGAGGTTTGGGTCTTCGGACGAAGTCGACTCGTCTCTCTCTCCGGCGGCGGGGTCGCGCGGAGGTGGAACGGACGTACGAGCAGAGAGAGAAGAAGGGTTGTTCAAAGGATTTTTAGAAAGGCTTATTTGGGGGGTATCGGTACCCCCCGGGGAGGAGGTATCCGTACCCCCTGGGGTGGGGGTATCGGTACCGGGGGGTGTATCGGTACCCCCGGGGGTATCCATACCCGGGGGGTCGGTTCGCTTGTTCTTGCCGTTCTTGTTCCGCCCTGCCTTCATCGGCTTGTCTCCGCGCATCTCCAAGGCGACGTCGTACACCTTGGGGCGCTGCCACTCGGGGATCTTCGTGTCGTCGAGCAGAGACTGATCGCCCAGCCGGATCAACCCCAGCTCCAGGAGTCTCTTCACGTCAGCGTCTACCTGGTCGCGGGACTTGCCGGTCCTCTTCGCCATCGTCGCCTTCGACTGGTACGAGCCGGTGCCGTCGTTGTTGCAGCGTCGGGCGATGGTGGCGAGCACGGGGAAGAGTTCAGTCGGGCAGGGTGCGTCGTCGATCACCCAGGCGATGCAGACCCGGCTGACCCAGCCGGGATCGCTCGGGCTCTGTGGCTCCGTGGTTGAAGTCACCGACGATCACCGCCAACCCGTACGTCTGTACGGGTCGAGAGGGCGCGTATCTTCGGCATCGGCTGGTCAGGTCCGTTCTGTCTTAGCGGATGGGCGCAGGCTCGATCGGTCGTAGGCCCCGGCTCGGTGGTAGGACACCGGGTTGGGGCCGCCTCTTTGGATCAGGAAGAACTAGCGGCCGGCGGCACGCTCGTGGGTCGCTTGGGCAGCTTGGCGCCGGGTCGGCGTGCCATCCAGCGCATGAACTCCAGGATCAGAGCGGTGCGGTTGGAGCCGAGCTGCTTGGCCACGTCGCCGAACTCGTCCCACAGGTCGAGCTGGACGCGGATCGGCCTGGTAGGCGTGCTGTTGTCGGTCGTCGTCTTGGTCATTTTCACCCCCTCACTGTAGCTACACAGATCATCATACGCATACATGGACTGTAGCTACAACAATCTTGGTCAGGGTGCGTGTCGGGTCTTGCGCTGTAGCTCTCGACGTAGCTACAGTGGCATCAGCACCAAGCAGAAAGCCCTCGGCGGGTGCGTCAACACCAGCCGAGGGCCCGGCACTACGGAGTGCGTCAACACTCCGGCACCTAACCGACCGCCTGACCTAACCAGGAGTCGATCCATGAACGGTACCAACAGCGTCATCAGCACGTCCGGTGAGCAGGATGCTCGCCCTCCCTACGGCCACTACCAGGTGGTCCTGTCCCTGCCCGTCGATGGCGGGTACACCATCAACACGTTCGCCGCCACCGGCGACCACCGGTACGACGAACTGTCGTTCACCGTCGCCGACGTCGACACCGCGAACCTGATCCACCGGGTCATCCGCGACGGCGGACAGCAGGGCGTTCAGCCGGCCGGCATCGTCGCCGCCCTGGACGACGCGCTCCGCGCCGAGCTGTTCCGGGTGCAGGCCCGCCGCGACCTGCCGTCCCGCAACCGGGTGGAGCACATCAACCGTCTGCTCGACCGGCTGGAGTCCCCGGCCGACACCGAGGCGGTCGTGGTGCTGGCCGACATGGTGCGCCGGAACCTGGCCGACACGATCCCCGCTGGCACCCACCGGCAGGTCCGTCCCACCATGGCGGGCGCGCACCTCACCAAGCTGTCGGCACCGCAGCAGCGGGCCATCAACAGCCACCGGGACGGGGTCGTGCACGTCGGCGACGGTGTCACCGCCGCGACGCTGCGGGCGCTGGCCCGGAAGGGTTTCGGTGTCCTCACCTTCGAGGGCACCCGCAAGCGGGTCGTGTCGCTGACCCTCAACAAGAACGGCCTCAACGCGGTGAAGGCGGTGGCACGATGAACGCCGCCCTGCCGACCGTCGGTGACGTGGTTGCCGTCAACCGTGACGGTCGGCTCACCGCCGGAACTGTCGCCGAGGTGGTGGTCGTGGGCGGTGATGCTGTTGTCGCCGTCGACACTCTGCCCGGGGGGCTGCTGGACTGCGACCCGGACGAGGTGACCGTGGCCCCGGCCCCGGCCGCTGGCCAGCAGTGGCGCTGCCTCACCGACCCGTGCCTCGTCCTGGTGGTCGAGTCGGCAGTCGGGCAGGTCGCGGACTGCCGCCGCCTGGACGGCCGGTGGGTGGGCGATGTGGTCCTGCCCGGCTGGTACGAGCTGGTCGGCGGTGCGTCGTGACGCTCCTCTACACCGGCTCCGTCCTGGAGCTGATCGACACAGAGGCGGTGACGGTGGACGGCGACGGGACGGTGGTCCTGCCCTCGACGGTCCCGGCCGATGCTGCCGGTGAGGTGCGCCTGCGGGTGCAGCTCGCTCTGGCTCGGGGCGACGCCGCCCCGGTCGGCGGTGGCGACGGGTTCCGGCTGGTCGAGGTGACCGGGAAGGGCCGGCGGGTGTTGGAGCAGGCGGCGTGTGCCGCGTTCCAGTCCCGGCGGGCGGTCGAGTACCGGGACGGCCGGTACGGCGGGGTTGAGGTGACCCGGTGAACCCGCGCGCCCGCCGCAACCTGGCCTGCGCCGTCGGGCAGGCCGCCACTCCGAACGCCATCTCCACCGCGCAGCGCAACGGCAGCTACCCGGCGAACCTGCCGATGAACAGCCGGTACGAGCCGCAGCAGCCCGCAACTCGGGCTGGTGTGCGGTGACGGCCGAGGTGCGCAGTCTCGCCGCCCAGCGGGACCGCAATCAGCGGGCCGCCGACGACCGGAACCTCGCTGAGGCCGACCGGATCCGCGACGGTCTCACGTCCAGCAGCAGCAAGCAGGGCAACTCCCGCCCCCGCTGACCGCATCCCGGGTGGCCCCTTCGAGGGGGAGGGGCCACCCACATCAAACACCCATCAAGCAAGCCGACGCCGTATTTCCGCAGGTCAACGCTGCCCTGGGTCGGCTACTCGAAACCCACTCTCAACGGCTCGTCAAGGAGACGTCATGTTCTCGAACACCTCGATCACCATCGGTCACTCCGCCGCCGAGATCCGCACCACCCGCTCGGTGCGCGGCGTGGACGGGGAGTCCCGCACCATCCGCGTCCGGCCGGGCCGGTCCAACACCCGCCGGTCCGCCATCGCCGCGTCGCTCGGGTACGACCGATGAACCCGGCCCGCGACATCGCCGACCTGGCCGTGCTCCTTGCCGGACAGCACGACGTGCCGCCTGGCGAGTACGCCGCCGAGGCCGCTGGCCCGATCGAGCAGGCCCACCGGGACGGACTGATCACGGCCGACAGCACCACCCAGTGCGGCTACCGGCTGACCGGGGCGGGCGAGAAACGTCTCGCTGAGCTGACTTCTGCGATGTGAGCCTGTCGCGCCCGACCGCAGCACCGGGTCGGGCACGGCGGGGTCGCCGCAGCGGCCAACCCCCAACCCGTCGGAGGACACCACGATGGACGTCAACAACGTCGAGGTCACAGTCACCGTGACCATCAACGGCGCCAGCATCACCAGAAGCGCCACCGCCTGACCGGTCACCGTGGCCGCCGGACCCATCACCCCGGCGGCACGCGGTGACCGACCAGACCCACTGGCCGGCAGCAGAAGGAGGACCGCCCATGAAGTGCCGCGTCTGCAACGCCGCCGCCACCGTCCGTGTCACCGAGCACCGGTCCGGCGGAAGCACCACCTACGTCACGTGCGACAAGGACGAGCCCCGGCACATTCCGCCCGCCGGGGTGGTCATCAGCACCACCCGGATCTAGACGTCGGCGGGGCGCGGCATCGCCCTAGACAAGCCGCCGCGCCCCGCCCCGGCCAACACCCCCAACCACGAAGGAGAAGGCCATGGGCAAGCGTAGTACCCCCAACCCCACCCCCGACCCGGAGACCGCCGCGATCCTCGCCGCCGTCGCCAGCCAGTCCAAGCCCGTCAACCACCCGGGAGCCCGGTATCCGATTGCCCAGCAGGCGCGTGACGCGCAGGCCAACGGCGTCGGCCGCAGGCTCGCCAAGACGGTGAAGCGGTGAACGCCACGGCGACGCGGACGGTGCTGCTGGCGTGCGGCTGCCACGACCAGGGGCCGCCCGGTGCCGTCGGCACCCGCGATGACGTGTGCGGTCTGCCCGACTGCCACGGCACCGCCGTCCCGTACCGCCGGCCGAACCCGCCCGCCCGTACCGAGGAGAACCGATGACCCCGCCGATGTTGACCGCCGTTCCGCCGACCGTTCACCGCCGCCGCAACCCCAGCCGGGCGAGCGACGCACACCGCGACATGTCCCGCCGTGTGTCTGCTGCGCTCGCCGCCAACCGGCCCGTCACCGTGACCGTGGAGGGCGCCGGGGCTGGCTGGTACGTCCTCGCCGTCGGCTCGTCCACGTACCGGCTGTGGCGTGACGGCGAGCCTGTCACCCGCCCGTGGTCGGATGTCGTCGTCGGCTCCGACGCCGCCTGAGAGGACAACCGTCGTGCCGCTCGCCCGCGAAACCGGACCGTGCTGGGTGCTACTCGTCCCAGCCCCGGGCGCGGGCGAGCTGCACGACGTGTACCGGGGGCGACACAAGATGGCGCAGGTGTGGCAGGCCGTGGCTGCCCACCTGGACGCGCACCCGGAGATCCTGGCCGCCGGCCGGCTCACCGACGGGCAGCGGGCCGAGAAGCAGGACGCCCGTGACAGGCGTGCTGAGGTGCTGCTGGCGGAGGCTGAGGTGCCGTTTCGGGAGGGCCGCTGGGATGAGGCCCTTGCTTTGGTCGACCGGGCCGAGCTGGCGTCACCCCGCTTGGAACGGTGGGATCGGTTTCGTCGGTTGATCGAGTCGAAGCGTGCGGGCGGGTGAGGGGGATGAGTGCCAACCGGACGGCTTACGCTGTGTCAGACAACGTAGACCGAGTTTCGGGATGTGCGATGGCGGACCTGGACGCGCTGTGGATGGCTGACGTGGCGGCGATCGGCGGTGTGAAGCCGACCTCTGTGTCGAAGGCGTTGCAGCGGTCGAAGCCGGGTGGCCCATACGAGCGGGATCGGTTCCCGGAGCCGGATGGGCGTATCGGTGGGCGGGGGGAGTCCCGGTCGGGGTCTCGGCCGTGGTGGTCGACGGCGCGGCGTGGGGAAATCGAGGCGTGGTTCGCGCGGAATCAGGATCGTTCGGGTGTGGGTGGTCGGCCGCGTAAGTCTGCTGGTCGGAACCCTTCTTAGAAAACTCAGTCCGCAATGTTGACCTGGCGGGTTCGCGCGCCTAGACTAGTCCATATAACCCGGACAGAGATTTGGAGGAGTTGACATGCAGGCCACCGCCGCGAAGCCGCTCAGCTACACCGTCCAGAACCGAACCGACTCGGGCTGGAAGCGCGTTCGCGGCTACACGACCGAAACGGCAGCACTGCGCTGCCTCCAGCGAGCGAACAACGCTGGCACGTACCGGGTAATCGCATGCTTCGCTGGTGGCGCGTTCGAGATCGTCGCGCTTCGCTGCCCCGCATCCTGACGGTCCAGGCAGCCAGCAGACGTGACGCGCCATCGACCACACCCGCCAGCCCGGAGGGGGTAGCCGTGCAGACCATCCACCACACCAACGGCCACATCGGCTGGCTGTACGGCACCCCCGCCGGGCTGCTCGAATACCGGGCCATCCCCGGCCGCAGCGGCGTCCAACACGCCGTCATCCACCACGCGTTTGGCTGCGACGCCACCCGCTGCGGTGACGCCTGCGACGCCGAAACCACCCCCGGCCAAGAGATCGCCCTCGCCGTCAACATCGACGGAGAACAGGCCATCTGGGACGCCCTCGCCGCCATCGCAGTCGAACGCGACCTCGGCGACGTGCCGCAGCCAGCCTCCGAGCCCACCCACGAGCACCGCCAGTTCCGGGCCGCACTCATCGCCGAGGGTCACCGCACCGCCCACCCCGACCACTACGCCTGAGGAGTCACCGTGAATCGCCCCTACGTCGTCATCCGCCACATCAACGCCCAGGCCGCCACCGACCACTACGAGCAGCTACTCACCCGCCGCTGCGTCGACACCGCCTACGTGCGGAACCTCATCGACCAGGCGCGAACCCAGGGAACCAGCACCGACATCGTCTCCCAGCACACCACCCTGGAAGAGGCCGAAAAGGCGGCAGCCAGCCGGCACGCCGGGCCGGGCGTCAAGCACTGGGCTGAGTACTGCGACATCGGCGACCTGACGAACGCCTACTGAACTCACGGCCGGTCGGCCACAACCCCCATCCAGCCCCGCCACCTCAAGGAGCACCCGGTGAGCATCCTCCGCCTCTTCCGCCCCGCCACCACCCCACCCGCAGACCACGACCGGCACGGCCTGCCCATCCACCACGGCCCCGGCGTCTCCGACTGCTGCCACGTTGAGCAGGGGCAGGCGCACATGCCCGGCTGCGAGCAGGTGTCGGCGGAGCAGTTCGCCGAGATGATCCGCCGCCAGAACGCCGAGCGCTGAGGAATATCGATATGACCCAGCACGACCTCACCGGCGCCGACTACGCCGTCATCCACGGCATCGCCGCTGTCATCCGCCAGCACCGTAACGGCACCGAAACCGACGTCCTTGGCGCGGCCATCGCCGCCTACATCAACGGCGACAACTGCGGTTGCCCCGGCTGCGGCGAAGCGGTCGCCGACATCATCCGCAGAGTGAACCCGGATCAGGCGATGGGCGCGGGCAACCTGGCCGAGGCGATCTGGCTGGACCTCAACGCCTGATCATCAGAAGCAGCCCCCAACAGGAACCCCAGCAAGGAGCACCATGAACGACCAGTGGACCACCGTCACCGCAGCCGACCAGGTCACCGACGAGATCCTCGAAGCCGCCCAGGACATCAACAACGGGTGGTGGGCGAACAAGTCACGCATCGACTGGACCGAGTTCCTGGACCGGCTGGAAGGGACCACGCTGTCCGACGGCACCCGGCTCGGGTTGGGCAACAGCATGGTGTCTCCCGCCATCAGGCGGATCAAGAAGCACATCGCTGACTATCGCAAGCTCGGCTGAATCGCAGACAGGAGACCCGCAATGTCGAACACCATTAACCAGCAGCCGATGGCCGCCGACCTGGTTCCCGGGCAGCAGATCACCAGTACCACCGACAGGCAGGTCAAGGTCATCGCCAAGGTCGCCGGGTACGCGCCGTTCATGCGGATCGAGTTCGACGACGGCGACTGGATCACCCCCACCATGACCACCCGGTTCGAGGTTCACAACCCCTGACCCGCCCAGCCTCCGTATCCACGCCGTGAGGGCGCCGCATCGACTGCGGCCGGAGGCACCACAACCCGACCAACCCGACCAACCCGAGGAGCCCCGATGTTCAACGAAGCCGCCTACCGGCAGAAGGCCACCCAACTCCGCGACCACGGCCCCGGCTACGCCGCACTCGGCCTCGCCGCCGACAAGGCCGCCGCCTGGGCCAACCGGGGATTCCTGCCCCACGAGGCCGCCGTGTGGATCGACGCCGGTTTTCCGCCCGGCCAGGCATCCCTGTGGGCCGGGCGGTTCGTCAGCCCGCAGGAAGCCCTCACCCGACTCAACCGCCGACCCGCCGCCTGAGGAGCAGTGACCATGCCGAAGCCCTACCGGACCGCATTCATGCCTGTCGGCACCGTCATCGAAGACCTCGACGGCACCCGCTACAGGAAGACCCACGAATCCCGGCGCGACCCGTTCCCGTGGACCACTGAGTTGGGCGACGAGTACGGGGACGAGCGAATCGCGCAGCTGCTCGACGAGGGTGCCCAGGTGGTGGACGAGCCGTGACCATGGAGCCGCTGTGGCGTGTCACCTACGCGCTGCCCACCGAACCACGCGTCATCGGCATTGTCCGTGCCGCCACCGGTATCGCAGCCGTGGACCAGATCGACCGGCAGGAGAACAAGCTGGGACGCGGGCCGATCATCCGTGAGGCCACCGACGTGGAACGTGTCCACGAGGCAGTGGAGTGACCATGCCTCAGACGACGACCGCGAAGGATCTACCCGCCGGGGCTGAGGTCACCGGCCGCAACCGCACCTGGGTCAAGGACCGTCCCGGACGCCCCGAATGCTGGACCAGCGACCTCGGTGAGCACCTGTCTGACGGCACCATCGACCGGCTGCTCACCGAAGGCGCGCTCATCACCCGCGTGCCCACCTGCGACGCGAAGGAGAAGTGACATGGCACGTGACGAAGACCTGACGATGCCTGAGCGTGCCGCGCTCAACGTGTGGACCACCGGCTCCCCTGACACCACCGGCATGCTGGGGGCTGTCCGGGCAGCTCTCCGTGCCCACGACACCACCGAAGACGCGCAGCTCGCCATCGCCCGGAAATCCTTGGAGGAGGTGCTGTGGATGGCCGGCCAGTTCGACACCCCCCGCGACCCGGGCCGCGTGCAGGCGTTCGTGGCGGACGTGCGGCGGGTGGCGCAGCGAGGGTTGGGAGGCGGCCGTGGCTGACCGTCGCCTGCCGTACGCGCGGACCCTCGCCGTGCTGCGCGTCCTGTCCTGGCCCTACCGGTACCCGCCCCTGTCTTGGATGGTCGCTCTCGTCGACTGGCTGGCCGCCACCAACCGGCGACTGACCGCGACCGTGGTCCTGTCGGCGCTGATTCTCATCGCCTCGATCGTGTGGAAGGTGAACCATGGCTGACCCGACCGACGTGACCCTGCCCATTACCCCCCGCCAGATCCAGCGCGCCGTCGAGCACATCGTGGAGCAAGTCCACCCCCGCCCCCGAGGCGAGAAGACGATGCCGATGGGGGAGATGGAACGCCGGCTCGCCGCCTACGCCGGGGACCTCGTCCACGCCGCACTAGCCGCTGCTGGCACTGCCATCGCCCCGGACGCCCGGGACCGGCTCGCCCGGTACCTGTGGATCGCCGACGCAGGCGACGCCCGCATGTGGGACCGGCGGGGCGTCGACCGCACCGCCTGGCTTGCCAAAGCCGACATGCTGCTCGACAGCATCACCGGACGGCATCCCGCCGATGGGTGACCCAGCCGCCGACCTGCCCCACAGTCTCGTGCTCGCCACCACCGGCACCGGCACCGTCCACGCCGCCTGGCCCGGTCGGCACACCCTGTGCGACCGGCAGCCCAACCGCCGGCTTCCCGGACGGCTCCGGTCCGCCGTTACCTGCCGGGACTGCCTGCGGGTGTACGGGCGGCTCCGCTGGGACCGCCAAGACTGGCAGCCGCCCGTCAGCCGCGCCGAACTCGAAGACGCAGGCTTTCTCCTGCCCTTGGACCGAGAGGACCACTGACCATGTGCGGATGCGACATCTCAACCCTCAGCCCCTGCCCCACCCACACCGAGGAGATCCTGGCCGGTCTCGCCGAGGTGCGTGACCTCGACGATAGGGGTGATCCGGACGGGGCGTCGCGGGTCATGGACCGGCTCCACAGCTTGCACGGCGACGGCATGGTGCGTGTGGTCGTCGAGAAGGCGCGGGCCGGCGACCTCGACCTGCGCCTGTACGGCAAGCCCTACCCGAGGGGGCACTGACATGCCCAGCCCCGACCGGATCCTCGCCATGCGGAACGTGACCTGCATGGCCGCCCTCGACACCATGCCCCACATCGCCGCCCGCATCCGCAACCTGCTCTCCCACGGGCGGCGCATCACCCTCACCCAGCGGTACACGTACCTCGACCGGCCGCCCGAGGTGACCGCCGGGCTGACCCTCGACCCCGACGCCCGCAGCGGCGGCATTCACGAGAGCATCCGCGACGACCACCACCACCTGGGCGTGACCCTCAGGCCCGGCCTCATGTCCGGATTCGGCATCGCCGCCTACGCCTCCGACCGCAACGCCGTCGAGTCCGAGGTGTGGAAGCGGTATCACGCCGCGAAGGACGCCACCGACCGGTGGTTGAAGCCCCGCCGCATGACCCGCGTCGACATCACCGGCGGGCTGTCCGGCGACGGACCGGCCCGAGACGACAAGCTGGTCATCCGTGCGTTCAACGATGACGCCGTCTGCGACGAGAAGGTGATCGCGTTCGACGGCGGGCCCCGAGATGGCGACGAGCGGGCCGCACGCTGGCTGTACGGCATGGCGATGGGCCCGGCGCACCTGGAGGATCGGCTGTGGCAGTGGGACCACGGGAAGGCGCCCGAGGCTGACGTGCAGGTGTGGACCGGCCGGGCGGCCGAGCTGATGGCCGTCATCGCGGACGAGAGCGAGAGACGCTGAACATGCTCGACGACATCAAGGCCCGCTGGCTGCTCCGCGACGCCGACCACAAGGAAGATTGCGCCAGGTCGCTGCGCCGCAGCCAGCAGTACCACCTGGACCAGGCCGTCAAGCACGGTGTCGACGCCGACCTGCTGGAGGCGGAGGTCGCCGATCTGCGGGCGCAGGTCGCCGCACACACCAACCAGGCGCCGCCGGCCGGCTGACCGCGTATTGCCTGGTGGGGGAGCCCGTCGCCGTGGTGGTGGCGGGCTTCGTCGTGTCGGGGATCGATAAAGCTTGGCATGGCATCCATGCCGGGGTATGATGGGCATACCAATCTCGAAGTGAGGCCCCCATGACCCGACAGACCAACGCCCCCCGCGTAGCGAAGGGAAAGTGACCGCCATGCCGAAGGTCACCCGCACCACCAACAAGGTCATCGCCGACCACATCCGCTACCTCGGAGCCCGCACCAACACCCGAGCCCTCGTCGACACCACCGACGGCATCGCCCTCGTAGAAGCCAACAACATCCTCGCCGACGGCTCCAACGTCACCCGGCTACTCCTCACCAAGACGGACCTGCGAGACGCCGCCGGGGCCGCCAACCAGACCCTCACCGAATACCTGGACGCCAACGCCACCACCATCGCCGCCGAACTCAACGACATCCGCAACGGGGAAGACGACCAGCCGTGACCGACACGCTCGACAAGGCTGACCTGCTCGCCCAACTCTCTGCCGCCACGCAGCGCCGCAAGGCCCTCGACAGGCAACGCGAGGAGGTGTTCCGCGAAGAGGTCGCCCTCGTCGCCGCACTGCGCGAGCTGACCACCTGGCAGGTGATCGCCGACACGGTCGGCCGGGCCAAGCAGAACACGATCACCACCTACCGGCCCCACCTCGAAGAGACCCGCACCCGCACCGTCCGCGTACGAGCCCCCAAGGAGAAGCCGTGATCACGACCGCCTGCCCCGACCTCACCGCCCACCCCCACTACTGCCACGACACCCGCTACGACGACCGAGGCGACTGCGACGGCAACACCGCCCCGTACCTCGCCACCAGCTACGTCCTCGGGGCCCGGCC
This sequence comes from Micromonospora sp. NPDC000207, assembly GCF_040300925.1. NCBI lineage: Bacteria > Bacillati > Actinomycetota > Actinomycetes > Micromonosporales > Micromonosporaceae > Micromonospora > Micromonospora sp. NPDC000207. The sequence continues at coordinate 29,713 of NZ_JBEPEQ010000037.1, read as the reverse complement.
CGGCGAGCAGATCCAGATGTGCGGCTCCCACGGCCGGCAGGCCAGCCGGAAGGGTGAGGTGAAGCGGGCATGACCAGCGCAACCGGCGACACCACCACCCACTACCACTGGGAGTTCCAGCGAAGCCGCGACGGCCTGTGGGCCCACCACGCCGCCGACCCGCGAGGCACCGACCGCAGCCACTGCACCCCCGAGGGCTTCGCCCGGCAGGTGCTGGGCGTGCACACCCCCGACCACCAGCCGTGGCGGCTGGCCGTCTGGGACCGGCCCGGTGTGGGCGCGGAACCGGTGTACACGATTACCTCCGACCAGGCCCGCAAGTAACCGTGCCCACCCTCGAAGACCAGGCGCGCATCCGGGCAGCCGCCACCGCAGCCGCCCGCGTGGCCATCCGCACCCACATGCCGGACCTCGACAACCAGGCCGCCAGCGCCGCCGCGAAAGGCATCGTGGACGGCCTGTACGAGCTGCGTACCCGCCGTGGCCTCGCCGCCCTACGCGGACTCGCCGACAGCGGCAAGACCGCCGACTTCCGCCGCACCACCGTCGAGCGGGCGTCCGGTGGCCCAACCCGACCGCTGAGCAACATCGCGTTCTACCACGCCACGTACCACGCCAGCCAAGTGCTGTTGAAGGGGTACAGGCGGACCACCTGAGCGGGAGACTTCGGGGCCGCCTACCTGTCGAGGGTGGGCGGCCCCTTCGTCTTACAAAGCCGTTCGGGTACCGCCGATGGAAGGGCTATCCGCGATTCTGGTATGGCCCATCCACCTGCGGAAACATGGTCACCCGCCGGCAGCCTCCGCGCGGGCACGCTGCAACGCCGCGATCAGTTCATCCACCTCATCCACCGACAGGCCGTACCGGCACGACACCGACACCTCACCGTCGCTGGCCAGGTCGACACTGAACGTCAGGTCCACCGCCGGCGACTCGGCCAGATCCGGGGTGCGCGCCTGCAACTCGATTGTCGGCCCACGTGCGTCGTCGACCTCAACCCGATGCACCGGATGTCCGTCCGGCGGCTCCACAGCCCCGCTCACGCCCCATCACCGCCCGGCAGGGTCAGCCGGTAGTCCACGCTGTCCCCGTTCCCCCTCGTCGCCAGCAGCCCGGCCTCCACCAGCTCGAACACCAACACCGACAGGACCATCGCCGTGAACCGGTCATACACCAGGGCCCAGCCCGGCTCGTCGTCCTCATCCCGCATCGCATCCGACAGCGGCCCGGCGTAGAACTCGTGCGGCCGGTAGTCGACGACCACCCCGTCCGTGTTGGCGACGGCGGCTAGGGCTTCGGTGAGCGGCTGGAGGTAGTAGTGGCGTCTCTCCAGGTGCTCGTCTCGGTGCTTCTCCCACTCGGCAGGGGTGACGAAGCGGGCGCCGGTGCGGTAACCCCAGCCGTCGTCGTCGGACGTGATCTGATCAGCGGTCATCGCCATAGGGGGTGTCTCCTCAGGTCGGGGGAACGTGCCAGGGATGACTTCTACACAGGTTCCAGGCCGACCGAAAGCAACCAGTCCTCGACACCCCGCCCGTAGCCTTCGGCGCACATGCTCTCGATGTACGCCCCAGGGAACCCGATCTTCTTCTCGCCGATCTTCACCTTGCGGAACCCGTCGTAGAACAGGTGCGTGTCGAACACGCCCTCGCGGAAGGTGCTGCCGTCGGAGCGCAGCCTGTGAGCCTCGATGAGGCTGGCGAACAGTGCCCGGTCGTCTTCCCGCTTGCGGGTGAGTCGTTCACCGGTGCTGGGTTGGCGTGCCGCTGGCGCACTCCACGGATCGTCGTGCTCGATTTCACGTTCGCCGGCCCCGGAGGGAGCGGAGCGACCGGAGGGGGAGCCGCTCTGATCTGATCTTTCCTCTAGTTCCCCTTCATCTAGTTGTCTTCCATCTAGTTCGGGTGTGCTGTGGCGCACCAGGGTGGTGTTCTCCAGCCCACTAGGGGTAGTGTGCTGTGGCTCACTACCCCCGGAGTGTTCCTTCGGCCACGACACCAGCAGCAGCGTGTACCGGTTGGTGTCGTTCACCTCGCCCTTCCGCCGCCGCTCCTTCTCAATGAGCCCAGCCTCGGCCAGCTCGTCGAGGTACCGGTCCACGGCGCGGGCGTTCTTGAACCGCATCCGCTTGGCGAGGTTGCTGCGGGAAGGCCACACGTGGGCGTCGCCGCGCTTGTAGTTGAGGTGCCGCAGCAGCAGGCCGTACAGCCAACCAGCGTGGATCGTCAGCTTCTCCTCGTACACGAGATCCTGGATCTCGGTGGGGAGACGGACGTGGGAGCTTTCGGTGTCCGGGGCGCTCACTGGGTACCACCGGCCATGCGCACAGGTGTACGCGAAAGGTAGACTCCTACCCTGAGCATGGGTCGCCTCCCTATAGGCGATCAAGGGGCCGGGTACCAGGAGCGCCAACTCCTGCCGGCCCCGATTTGCTTTTGTGCCCCCATCCTACCGGTTGTCCGGATCATGCTCACCAGCGCCGATGCCCGGCGAGGGGGTCACTCGCAGCGGTCTTCCGCGCCACGCCCGAACCCCTCGCAGCAGTCCAGGCGGTGCCGGTACACGCGCACCTGCTCGCCCCGCCGCGAATCCAGCTCGCCAGTCCGCTCGTACAAGCAGCTTCGCCACACCACGGTCTCGCCGGCCCCGTCGACCACCTGGCCGTCCCCGGGGCCACCACGCAGCAACACCCTCACCGCGAGGACGTTACCCGGGCCCAGCAGCGTCGGGCAGGAGAAAGCCCCCGCCAGCCGCAGCAGACAGGGGCTCCCGCGCGCTGCGGTCAGCCGTCCGGGTTGATCACCCTCCCACTGGCCGCCGCCATCCGCCGGATGATGTCCCCACCCACCAGCCTGCCCCCAGCCGCGCCACGGGCAGCATCCCGAGCGACACACACGTCCACCGGCACACCCCGCAGGTCGTGGACCTCCAGCTCGGCACCGCAGTCGTCGGCCAGAAGCCGCCACCCGTCCACCTCGCTGTCGGCCAGGGCGGTGCCGTCAACGACGACACTCACCCCGGCGCGGAGCAGCGCTGGGACCTGCGCGTGCAGTGCGATGTCCGCCTGCGCGGCCTGCGTCTCCGTGTCCAGCCGCCGACCGTGGAACATGTTCCGCAGGTCGTCGCGGGCGGCACGCACCCGGTGTTCGGGGTCTTCGTTCACCCACGCCAGCGCGAACGTGGTTTTGCCGCACGCGGGCAGGCCACGGGTGACGCACGGGATGACCATCAGGTGTCGTCCGTGGTGTCGCCGACGTGGATGAGGTCGGTTGTGCCTGCGATCCGGTAGACGCCAGGGCCGAGGGTTCGTTCGCCCACGATCACCTCGTCGCCGGTGATGATGATGTCCCCGCCAGGGATCTCGGTCGCCGACACCACCCGCCGCGCCCACGTGTTGTGGCGGGTCACGGCTTCGCGCACGTAGTCGGTGGTGGTGACCTTCTTGCCGGTGACTGCGGCGAGCTGGGCGGCGAGGTGTTCGGCTTCGGTGCCGAGGGTGCCGAGGCGGAAGCTCCAAGTGTCTCTGGTCATGCAGGGATCGTATCACCGAATAGGCTATGTGTGTTGCGGAACAGCCTTGCTGTGATACGGTGTGGTTGTTGGGCAGCCACACCACCACACGGAGGACACCATGACCGCCGCGACGATCAGCAAGCCGACCGCCACGCCCTCCATCGACGCCCGAATCTCCATCAGCCTCGCCGCCATCCGCACCGCAAGCGGCAACAGCGCCTTCGACCGCAGCAAACTCGACACCGCCAGCCTGCTGTGGCTGCTCGCCCCCACCCAGCAGCCCGCCACCACCACCATCCAAGACGCCCGCACCCACGCCACCGCCCACGGGTTCACCAACTCGACCGAGGCACTGCGGTACATGCTCGCCGCTTACCGCCTCCACCGCGCCAACATCACCATCTGACCCAGACACACAAACCGAACGAGGGGAACACCATGCACACCACGAAGCGCCCGACCAGCGACACGATCCGCATGTTCCAGCCCGGCACCGTCGTGCGGCACCGTAACCCGGAGTTGGCCGACTGGCGCGGCACGGTCACCCCCAAGCCGCCGAAGGCCCGCATCCGGTGGGGTCAGGTCGGGCAGTGCATCATCTTCAACGAGGACATGGACGCCGACGTGTGGGTCCAGTGGCACGCCGGTGACGAGGCCATGAAGTCGCCGGCCGCCGGCTGGTACGGCACGGCGGCGCTCAACGTCGCGAACTGACCCGCGCACGCGAAAGCCCCGGACCGGATGACCGGCCGGGGCTTCGTCGTGCAGGCAGTCAGCCGAGCAGCACGTCCCGCCACCGCCACGCGAGTTCGAGGCAGCCGGCACCAGCGGGAGCAACCCGCCCCGAGTCGAGCAGCGACCGCACCCCGCCTGCGGTGAACTCGAACCGCTCCGCCACGACCTGGCCTTCGTCGTTGTGCTCCACGAAGTCGTGCGCCAGCCGATCGAACACGTCGGCATCCAGCACCAGCACCGTCAGTACCTCCCCAACCAGCGTCAGCGCGTCCAAGGCGACACCGAGACACCACACCCGCACCGAGCCGTCGGCGCGGGCCCGGTCGAGCAGCCCGTACGGGCCAGCCGTGTAGTCGACTGGGCGCCCGTGCCCGTCGGCCTCCGGCATCCCCAGCAGTTCCTCGGCCAACTCCCTTTGGATGTTCCGCCACAAGTCGAAGTCGGCCGCCCGCGCCGCCGGCAACAGGCTCGACGGCTGGAAGATGCCCGACGGAATCACCTGCAACATTCCCCCAGCGGCGGTCACCGCCCTCGGGTCACGCCGGTGCATCAAGAACTCCGCCCGCCCGCCGTCCCGCCGAATCGTCAACGTCGACACGGCAGGCATCACCGGCCGGCGCGACAGGTCAAACGGATCTCCGACCAGGCGTCGGTACGGCAAGTCCCGAAGTGATGGCGTGCCCGTCGGGCGCCCGTCGGCGTCCAGCCCGACGTAGGCCAGCTCGTGCGCCAGCGCCTCGAACACGTCGGCCGCACCGAAGTACGTCATGTCCCCGAACTCCAGCCCCGGACGCGACCAGTCCACGCCGAGGAGCCGCCATGCGTGCCGGTCCTCGAACAACCTCGGCCGGGCCAGATCCCGCACCGCCGTCGTGTACCGGGGGTACGGACGCGACAGGCCCTGATCGGGCAGCAGTCGGGCCGCCTCACGCTCACTGCCGTCCAACACCGGATGCTCGGCGTTCGGGCGCTCGGTCAGCGCCACCGCCGCCAGGTCAACCGGCCGCTCCGGGATCCACCCGTCACCGGCGATCAACCCCGTGCCCGCCAGGGCCCGCCCCGGATACAACCCGGCCGCCACCTGCGCCAGGGCGTGCCGGTTCGCGTTCAACGCCCGCCGGGTAGCCCGCCACCGCTCCTGCGACTCGACCACCCGGGGATCCTGCACAACGTCCGCCATGAAGTCCTCTGCACTCGACCTGACACGAGAACGCGGCGCCGGGGGAGTAGCGGCGACACCCAACTCGGGCACCGACACCCCAAACACTCCCGCCAACAGCCGCCTGTACCTCGGAGACGGAACTACGTCGCCCCGCTCCCACCGGCCCACATGCGCCTCAGTCACCGCCGCCCCAAGCCGGTCGGCAACATCCCGCTGCGTCAGCGACCCCGCCTCACGCAGCTCGCGCAGACGGTTCACGCCGGTGACAGTCATCGTGTCCGCTCCCACATGGTCGATGCAGCACCATCCGCACCCCAGCGTATGGGCAGCCGACGATCAACCCGAGGCTGATGGGGTGCTGGTGGTGTTCCGGTGGCAGGCTGCCGCGCACACGCTGGGGGCATGACTAAGTGCAGCGACTCACGCGGGTTTCGGCGGCAACTTCACGCCAGCCACCACGGGCGGTGTGACCCCAGCCTGCTCAAGCTCTCGCAACACCGAGGACAGCGCGATCTTTCGATGCCCGGACTTCCCGTCAGGGCCGAGCCGAAACGACTTGAGTCGGCCGCCGTCAGCCCAGTTGCGGATGGTCTGGTCGGTGATCCCGAGCGGCTTGAGCATCTTCACGGCATCGCCGAACCGTAGCCATGTCTCGTCGCCCTTCGCGTCCACCGGCCCCCCTCTAAAAACCCTGCAACTTCTAAAAGTTGCCCAAGTCTGGCAGGCCACGGCGCGGATCGGAGCAGGGCGTGCCGCAGTCGTCATCCCTTGAGCAGAACACTCCTCACAGTAAAACTCAAGAAGCTTGGAAAACTCAAAAAGCTATGCCATGCTGTCTGAGGTTCGCCACACGGCGACCATCAATGCCTTGAGGAGGTGCCGCCGGTGATTGAGACGTTCGCCCAGATCCCCGACCCGGGAGAGCCCATCCGGGTCGGCCCGCCGCTGCCCAAGCCGGAGCAGGGATGGACCACGCAGCTCAACACCTGGCTCGGAGACACCTTCCCCGCGTGGGTGTGGCCCACCATGTGGCTCGCCACCGCCGGACTTCTCTTCGCCGCCCTGCTCGTCCTCCGCTGGCGGCTCCGCAAGACCCACACCGCCGCCAAGCCCGGAACCGGCGAGACCACCAAGAAGCTCGGCAACCTCTTCCACGTCGCCGTCGGCTTCGCCATGCTCCTGTGGGCCGGCGTCCTCATCGGCTCCGGCAAGAACCTGATCGGCTGGGCCCGCGACACCCTCGGATGGCGCAACGGCTGGGACTGGCTGGTCCCCTTCACCCTCGACGGCGTCGCCATCGCCTTCGCCGTTCTCATGTTCGCCGCCGTCCGCGCCGGCCGCTCCGCCACCCGCGCCTACCGGGTCGTGTGGACCGCCACCATCGCCTCCGCCGCGATCGGCTTCTCCCACGAGTACGACGGCACCACCAAGACCATGCTCGCCGCCATCTACCTCGGCCTCCTTGCCCTCGGCGCGATGGCGATCCTCCACGAACTCCTCGACCTGTTCCGCTCCCACACCGAGAAGAAGGCCGTCCGTATCAACCCGGTGTTCGGGCTGCGGTGGGTCACCTACACCCCCAACACGGTGTGCGCGTGGCTGGCCTGGCAGAACCACCCGCCCCGGCCGCTGCCCGCCAAGCCCACCGATGAGCAGGTCGTCTGGTACGGGTCCGTGCGGCACGCCGTCGCGCACCTGGAGACGGTGCGCCGGGCCAAGCGGATCCACCGCCGCACCGCCGACCTCAACCGGGCTCGCTCCACCGTCCACCCGTGGCTGGCCGCCGTACCGCCCGTCCGGGAGCTGGTGGCGACCCTCTCCGCCGAGCGGACGGAGATGGCGGAGATCGCCGCCCGCCTCGACCAGGTGGCCGCCGACTACGAGGCGGAGAAGACGCGCGCTGAGGCTGCGGAGAACCGGGCGGAGACCGAACGGCAGCGGGCCGAAGCCGCCACCGCCGACCAGGCCATCGCCGAAGCGGAGACGGCGGAGACCCAACGCCGGGCGGAGAAGCTGCGCCTCGAACTGGAAGCGGAGATGACCCGTCTCCGCACGGAGACCACCAACACCATCCACCGCACCGAGTCCATGGCCGACCGGCGGGTCACCACCGCCCAGGCGGAGAAGGAGCAGGCCCTCGCACGCATCGACCAACTGGAGCAGCAGTGGATCGATGCTAAGCAGGAAGCAGCGGTCTCCGCTCAGCGTCTCTCCGCCGCCCAGACCGAACGCCTCTACGCTCTCCGCTCCGCCGAGCAGGCGGAGAACGAAGCGGTGTCTCTCCGCTCCGCCCTCACCGAGGCGACGGAGAAGCACGCCGCCGAACTGGCGGAGAACGCCGCACGGTTCCGGGCGGAGTTGGCGGAGAACGAGGCGCGTGTTCGGGCGGAGATGGGCACGGTGAACCTCTCCGAGTTCCGCAACGGGGAGCGGAGCGGAGAGCGGAGGAAGCCCACCGCCGGGCAGCGGAGCAAGGCTGCGGAGAACCGCAGCGGAGGGTCCAACCAGCCCCGCATGAGCGACGGAGAGGCAGTTCAGGCGCTTCTCCGCGCCCACCCGGAGCCCGGCTACGAGTGGAAGCAGTTGGAGGTGCAGGCGATCACCGGAGCGGGTTTCGGTCGGATCCCTCGCCTGATCTCCGCTGTCGCGGAGCACCACCGCGCCAAGGCCACGGAGAGCCGCTCCGCCGGGCCGGAGAACTCCACCACGGAGAACGTGGTGGAGCGGAGCGGAGACACCACCGGAGCGGAGACCACCCCCAACGGAGAGGACACGGAGATTGCTCGAACCCCCGCGACTGTCGCTGCCGGCTGAGCTGCGGAGCGACGCGGAGAAGGTCCTGTGGCTTCTCCGCTCCGCCTGGAACGACGGACCGAAGTTGATCGAACGACCCGAACCGGAAGAAGAGGGGAACCCCGATGACCACTGACACCCGCACCACCGCCATCACCCGGGCCGCGACGCCCGCCCCCACCGAGATCCAGAGCCCCGTGAAGGTCAAGAAGCACTACAACTGGCGGCACGTCGCCACCGAGGCCGCCGCCCTCACCGCCGCGTGCACCGCCACCGCCGGCGTGTCCGGCCTGGTCTTCGACGTGCTGCCCACCGCGTCCAACGCGCTGCTGGTCGCCACCGCCGTGCTCGTCGGACTGCTCGTGTGGCTGCTCGTCGAGACGATCCGAGAGGGCCGCAAGTGGGTGCGTACCGACCCCGGCGAGCCGTACTACGGAGACCCGCCGCCCATCCCCTGACCTGCAACAACACGAGAAATTCGAGATCAACATGGCATCGAAAATCTATGAGATCCGCGTCCACAGAGACGGAAGGGAGGTACGCGAGATGGCCGCATTCCTCGACGGGCTCGACCTGGACGACGCCGACGGCACCAACGACACCCTCGACCGGCATGTCCTGGGGGCCGCCCTCCGGGCCGGCGCGAACCGGCGCGAAATCCACCAATTCCACCTCGAACTGCGGGCCATCGACGGCGACGGTAAGGGGCGCGGACCCGTCCTGTTCCGATGGGTGCCCCCCGCAGACAGGAACACCTGATGGCCGGTAGGCGTGCAAAACCCGAGGTCAACCGCCGTAACTGGCACGGGGAGCGGGTCGAGAAGGCCCGCACCCCGAAGGAGCGGCTGTGGGCGCTGTGCCACTGGCTCGTCGCCGAGGCGTTCCACGCCGGACCCGACCAGATGCACTCCACCACCGAACTGATCGAGCAGCGCATCAACGACCTGACCGAGGTGAGAAGGGAGGCAAGCCGATGACCACCATCGTCACCGAGCGTGAAATTCGATCCCCCAAGAATGGCCGGATGCCGACGCTCAACAGCCCGCCCGCGCCCGCGCGCGCGGGCGCGAGGATACCGGTCACGTTCAGTATCGGCAAGGTGTGGGCGGATATCCGTGCCGGATGCTGCTCGTGGTGGGCGCTGACCGCCCGCCCGCTGTCCTACAAGGCCCTGTGGCGGCTGTCCGCCGTCGACACCCGCCGCATCCCCGCGAACCTGGGCTGGCTGCGCGCGGCCTGGCACGTGTCCAACTGGACCGACCGGCTGGCCATCTTCGCCCTGATCGCGGTCGCCCCCACGTTCCTGACCGGGCCGCTGCGGTGGCTCGCAGCCCGCCCCACCCGTCGGTGGGCGTTCTACCTCGTTCTGGCGGTACTCACCACCACCCTCGCCCTCGGGAAGGGGTGACCAATGGGAAAGAACGCCTACACCAGCTCACCCCACCAGTTCGAGATCGGCTACCGATTCCGGCACAGCGGCGGTCAAGGCTCCGGCTGCCTGGAAGTCGGTGTTGACACCGCCTCCCTCAACGCCCGCCAGGCCGACGAGATCAAACAGCAGATCCTGGCGTCGCTCGCCGCTGGCGTCCGCCACGACCCGGCGACGCTCGTCGTCCAGGTCACCTCCGTCAACAAGATCAGATAACCGCTGCCACCCAGGAAGGGGTGACCTGCCATGTTCAACGTCGGTATCGGCTTCGGCCTCGTCATCATCGCCATCGCCGCCCAGTTCCTCATCTCCAAGCGGCTCAAGCACCAGCGCGTCTCCAAGTGGTTCTCCTGGATAGCGTGGGGTGCCGCCCTTCTCGGCGGGGTCGGCATGTCCAGCGAGTTCGGCAACGCCGTCGGCCTGTCCGCCGGCGGGGCCGCCGTCGCGTCCCTCGTCGCCCTGCTGTTCATCGTCGTGGACGTGGCCGACCGGCGCCCCGACTGGCCGGCGTTCATCCTCATCTGCCTCACCCCCACCCTGATGCGGATCACCAACGGCGGGCTGGGCGGCCTGTACGACGCCGTCCTGATCCCGTTCGACGGGATCATCAGCGGGCTGCGCGGCTTCCTGGGGATGTGACCTGTGGATCCCGTCTCGATCGGCGTCACGATCTTCGCTCTCTGGGCCATCTTGCAGCGGTCCCCGCAGTGGGTGGGTGAGCTGGGGGAGGAGTGGCGTGCCGCCCGCCGGGGCGAGGAGTCCCCGGCGGCGGCAGCCCGCCGGCAGCGCCTCATCGACAACGGCGTCGACCCCGCGTCGGGTGGTCCGATGCGCCAGTACGTGGGCAACCGGTGGCGGGACTTCTGGCTCGACGAGGACATCAAGGCCACCCGCCGCCGCGCCGAACGCCTCGACAAGGAGGCCGCCGGGGAGGCCCTGTCGATGCGGGAGCGGTGGCAGTCCCGCTGCGACGACGAGGTGACCCGCCGGGCGGAGGGGATGCGCACCAAGCCCGCCGACACTTCCGGGCAGGCGAAGCCCACCACCGCCACCGAACCGCCAACCAGCGACCCCAACTCAGGCAGCAGCACCCCACCCGCCGAGAACAACCCCCCGGCGGACACCACCAAGCCCGCCGCCGACGCTCCCCGCCCCCGGAAATCGACCGACCACACCATCCCCGACGACTACGACGACGAGCCGCCGCCGGTGGTCCACGACGACGACACCACCTACACCCACGGCAGCCCCCCGCAGCCCGACAACCACCGCAACCCGATCCGGGTGAACGTGACCGTCGGCGAACCCATCCGCCCCCACCAGCCCGCAACACCCGTCGCGCAGATCACCGCAGGAGGAACCATGTCCCAGGCACTCGCCCCCCAGGCCGTCACCGGCGTCGTCTCCGGCGCCGCCGAGGCCCGCGCCATCCAGGCCGCCCTCAACCAGGCCACCGACGAGTACGTGGCCACCCTCACCCGCCTCCGGGACCGGATCGCGCACCTCGGGGAGCAGACCCTCGGCACCGTGCAGATGTCCGGCCGGTCCCAGGTCATCGGGAACACGGCTGCCGCCGCCGAGGCCGCCGCCGCCGCCGTGGCGAACGCCCGATCCTGCACCAGCGAGGTCGTGCCCCTGCTCGGCAACGTCGCCCGCGCCTTCGACCGCATCAACAGCTAACCCGAGGAGACGACATGCGCACCCACTACGAACTGTGGCTCCAGGCCGCCGCCACGCCCGGCTTCAACAAGGTCGGCGACAACCACACCACCCTGGAGTCGGCCTACACCGCCGCCGGCTACCCGAACCCCGACGACTGGACCTGGGCCAACACCGACCACATCAACAGGGTCGTCAAGGCCGAATCCCGCCGCGACGACAACACCTGGCTTGTGGCCCCGGTGAAGGTCCCCGACAACGACGCAGACCGGGTGGCGCTGGCCACCGAATTGGCCCTGGAGTACGGCCAGACCGACGGCGACCACCACAAGACGTGGGTGATCGACCAGATGTTGCGGGCGCTCACCGGCGACCGCTACCCCGAGGTGATCGCCGAGTATCGGGCGGGCGAGGACGGCCCGGACACCTACGCGTGGGACGAGGGGACAGCCCCCTGACCGGCCCCACCAGCCACTCCCCCGCACCATCACGCTGACTGAACGGAGACGACCATGGCAACGACGACGAACCGGCCGGCGCCGCTGCCCACCAGCACGCCGACCTTCAAGCCCACCCCCACGCCGGTCCCGGTGGGGGCGGCCCGCATGCAGAACTGGCACATCGACCCCGCCGACGGCGACCGCCGCAAGCGCATGCCCTACGAGGTGCCGGTCGACGCCGACAACCACCGCACCGCCCACAAGCGGCACCAGTGCCCGAACACCCGCAACGCCAACGGCGGCGGCACCGAACGGTGCGGCGAGCACACGTGGCTGCTGCCCGGCGACAAGGCCCCGTTCTGCCGGGAACACGGCGACCGCCTCACCGAGGTCACCAACGGGTCGAAGACCCGCGCCGTCCTCCGCGAGCTGTACCGGCTGCACGGGCACTCCGCCGCCCCCTGGGTGCTGCCCGCCGCCGCCGCCACGGTCGACGGCGTGGCAGCCCTCGGCAACCTCGGCCCCCTCGACACCGCACCCGCCGTGGTCGCCGGCGCCGCCGGCGCCTACTACGTGACGAAGCGGACCCTCACCCGCCGGGCGGTCAAGCGCAACCGCATCGAGCAGGGGCAGCGCACCGGCAAGCGGATCCGCGCCATCAACCGCCACGCCCGGCGGGCCGCCGCCGTCGCCACCGAAACCGGCCTGTGGGCGACCGCCCTGACCGCCACCGACATCACCACCTGGCCCGGCCGGATCATCGCCGCCGCCGGCATGATCCGCTGGGCGGTCGGCATGGTCCGCTGGTGGGACAGCGCCGACGCCCGCCGGCAGACACCCCCCACCCCCGTCGAAGTCGACACCACCGAACTCCCGGCCCCCGCCGTTGAGGAACTCGACCCGGTGCGGCTGCGGGCCCTCACCACCTGGATCACTCTCATCGGCTGCGTCGGCGGGCCCCTCGCCGGCACCGAACTCGTCGACTACCAGCAGCTCCCCGCCTGCGAGGTCGGCGCGAACATCCGCACCCGCCTACCCAACTGGTCGGCGAAGGTCGTCGCCAAGGTCGACGGGTCCATCAACATGCGGGAGCAGCGCACCAACCTGCTCGGCCGGATTGCCGCCGCCTACAAGTGCACCTACGCCGACGTGTCGTTCGCCGCCGACGACACCGACCTGTCCATCGGCTGGCTGCGGGTGCAGCCCGACAACCCGCTCGCCGAGACGAAGCTGTGGCCCGGCCCGCAGGTCGCCAACGACTGGAAGAACGGCCGGTCCCGCATCGGCCGGTTCAACGACGGCCTCGACATCCACTACCAGTGGTGGACGAAGCAGGGCGCCGCCCACGACCTGATCTCCGGCTGCACCGGCTCCGGCAAGTCGGAGGTGGTGGCGCAACTCCTGCTGGCGTCCCTGCACTCCGATGGCTTGGTCCTCGACTGGGTGGGTGACCCGCAGGGCGGACAGTCGTACGGCGCGCTCAAGGGCGCGGTCGATTGGTTCGCTCGGGACACGTCCGAGATCAAGCTGATGCTGCTGGCGGCGCTCAAGGAGATGTTGCGCCGCAACGACGAGCTGTCCGCCGCCGACATCAAGACGTGGCGGCCCACCAAGGCGATGCCGCTACTCGTCATCACCCTCGACGAGGTGCAGTCGTTCATCGACGACCCGATCATCCTCGAACTCGTCGAGAAGCTGGTGGGGATGGGCCGCAAGTGCGGCATCAAGATGCGGCTGATCACCCAGATCCCCGCCGCCTACAACCTGGGCGGTAGCACCTACATCAAGGAGCAGTTGAAGGCCGGACAGACCCTGATCTTCCGGGCTATGACCGATGTGGCGGGCCGCTCGGCCGTGGACGGGGACTGCCCGGTCGACCCGACCGCCCTGCCCGACAAGTGGGGCGCGCACACCTGCGCCGCCGGGGCGACCACTGCCGGCCTGATGTTCGTGCAGGGCATCAACGGACGCGACGTGTACGGCCGGGCTGACTACACCGGCGACGACATGGCGGTGTGGCTGACCGACGCCGAAGGCCGGTCGACTCTCACCCCGGGCGTGTTCGGCCGGGACGCGCAGCGAGAGTCGGGGGTGTTGTGGGGTGACCGGAAGGAACGCGCCGCCGCCCTACTCGCGGCTGGTCGGTCCGACGCTGACCTGCTCGCCGGCGGGAAGGCCATCGAACTGATCGAAATGGCCTCCGTCAACCAGCGGCCCGCCACCCCGCCCGGTGTGCCGCCCGCAACCCCACCACAGCCTCCGGGGCAGCCTGCGGGCCGGGTGTCCCGGGACGTGGTGCTGGAAGCCGCCGCTGCCGCCGCCGACAGCAACGGCCGGGTCACCAAGGACCAGGTCATCGCCCAGCTCGCCCGCATGGTCGAAGAGATGGCGCCCGGCACCCGCGATAAGGCCCTCACCGACCTCGTCGCCGACGGGAAGCTCCGCCGCGTCAAGTACGGCCTGTACGAGGTCCCGACCGCCGCCGCACACAGCCAGGGGTGACCAGCTTGGAGGAGAGCATGCAGCAACTGATCAGGGAGTCGGAGGAGCAGGGTGAGTAACCAGCCGACGGGGCGGATCCCCCGGCAGCGCACCGGCGGAGACGAGCGGCGCCGCAGCGTCGTCTACGGCATCCCCACCTTGCCCGTCGACCGGGCCACCGGCGCCGTCATCCCCGGCCAGCCGCCGATCGTCGGATACATCGGCAAGAGCGTGCAGACGGTGTGGCAGCGGCAGCAGCAGCACCGCGACAGCCAGCCGTTCTCCGACCTCATCTGCGGCGGGTCCTGGCCGATCGAGGAGGGGTACTGGACGCCTGCCGTTCTGGCCGCCCGGGAGGAGTGGTGGATCCGCCACGGTGCTGTTCTGGTGGCTGGGCAGAAGCCGCAGCGGCCTGTCTACAACTACGAGCACAACACCGGCAACCCGGACCGGATCGAGGTGTGGCGTGCGGTGGAGCACCGGCAGCGTCGGGAGCCCGGCTGGATGCCGCCAGCCAAGGACGGCACCCCGCGCACACCCGCAGCCGCGCCCGGCCCGGTCGCCCGCTGGTGGGCCGACCGGCAGCGCAACGTCGCCCGCTGGTGGGTGAAACACAGGGCCCGGATTGCCGCCTGGACGGCCCTGTGGCTGGCCCTGTCGGTCGGGGCGTGGTGGCTGCGCACCAGCGGCACCTGGACCGGTTTGGGCGCCGTGGGGGAGGCCGCCGGGCTGGGTTCGTGCGCGTGGGCGGTGATCGCTTGGCGGGTGCATAAGGGAACCCGACCCAGACGGCGGCGTACCCGCCGGCCCGCTCGGGGCAGAGCCCGCCGGTAACCCCCCGCGCCGCCGCCCCACCCACAACACCCGTCACCGCCAACCACCGAGGAGACCCCCCGTGTCCACCTACCAGCCCGTTGACATCACCCCCACCCACCTCCAGCCCCCAGCCCTCACACGCGCCACACCGGGCGGGTGGATACACGACCTGCACCCCCACCCCCGTCTCGTCACCGACTGGCCCGCCCGGCAGTGGCAGGCCCTCATCCCGCACGCGGTGCGCGACGGGCTCCCCGTCAACCCCGTCGAGGTCACCGGCCGTATCGGCAGGGACCTCGGCAGGTGGGGGGAGAACCCGGCCGCCGACCCGATCGTGGTAGCCGACACCCCCGACGGCCCGCAGGTGCTGCTGATCCGCCGTGACGACTGCGGGCAGTGGGCGATCCCCGGCGGCATGGTCGACCCCGGTGAGACAGCCCCGACCGCCCTCGTCCGGGAGTTGCGGGAGGAAACCGGGGTGGACCTGTCCGCGCTCGCCCCCACCTTCCTGGCCCGCACCTACGTGCACGATCCCCGCAACACCGACTGGGCATGGATCAGCAGCACCGCCGCCCTGTACCGACTTGGCGGGGTGATGGCCGCGACCGCCGGAAGCGACGCCGAGGACGCCGCTTGGTGGCCGTTCGACGACGTCAACCAGCTCGATGGTGTGCTGCGTGCTGCGGGCAACGCGCTG
This sequence comes from Micromonospora sp. NPDC000207, assembly GCF_040300925.1. Taxonomy (NCBI): domain Bacteria; kingdom Bacillati; phylum Actinomycetota; class Actinomycetes; order Micromonosporales; family Micromonosporaceae; genus Micromonospora; species Micromonospora sp. NPDC000207. The sequence continues at coordinate 13,988 of NZ_JBEPEQ010000037.1, read as the reverse complement.
TACGGGGCGCACCGGCCGCTGCTGGACGCCGCCCACGGCAGGCTGCACGGCTGACCCTGCAACGACAACGGCCCGGGGCGAGAAGCCCCGGGCCGCCGTCTTGCGTGCTGGTCAGGCTGCGGTAAGCTCCCGCAGTTCGGCCACCTGCGGCCGGCGTCGCTCCGCCAACGGCACCGCCTCGATCACCCGGCCGGCGACCACCCGCAGCGACGTCACCCGCTCCGCCGCTGGCAGCCCGTCCACCTGGGCGACCGCGTGCCGCACCCCCTCCGACACGTGCCCGTCCCGCACCAGCCCGGCCGCCCGGTGCAGCTCCACCTGCGCCCGCAGCCGCCGCTGGGCTTCCGGGTAGAGGCTGACCGCCCGGTCCTGCGACTCGCCAGCTCGCCGCGAATCCCCCGCGTACGTGTGCACCCACGAGGCGGTGTGCCACAGCCGATGCTCCGGCCACCCCCACAGCGACGTCACCTCCGCCTCGGACGCCGGCATCGCCTCGGTCACCGCCTCCATCTGCCGGACCGTCGCCACCGCCTCCGCATGCCTGCCCGCGAGGGCCAGCGCCTGAGCCCGACCACACAGCAAGCCCGCGCTCGCAGCACCCGACCGTGCCGGACCTGCGCTGTCCGCCAACTCGACCAGGGCGCCCGGTTCCCGGCCGTCGTAGCAGCCGGTGATCACATCCCACCCGGTCACCCACGTCCGGGCCGTCGCGTCCCCCGACTCGGTGGCGGTTCGCCGCGCCGTCGACCACCACCTCGCCGCCGTCGACTGGTCCCCGGCCGCCACCCACGCCAACGCGGCAAGGGTCGACAACTGCGCCGCCGCAGCGAGTAGCCCCCCGCGACGTTCGTCCTCGACCGCCGCCAACTGGTGGGCGAGCACGTCCAAGTCACCGCGCAGCCGGGACAGCATCGTCGAGTGCGGCTGCCCGTAGTAGTCGCGCCCGTAGCCCGCCACGATGTCGCGCCACTCGCCCACCACATCCCCGTCCGCTGCCGACGTGAGGCCGTGCCGCAGCGCCTCCCACCCCGTTAGTTCGGCCACCGCCGGTGCCGCCGCCAGCGCACCCATCGCGGCCAGCATGTTCCGTCTCCGCATGATCGCGTCTCCTGACTGGCCATCCCTGACGGCCCGGTCACGTCGATAAGCCTCTATCAGTGTGCCCCCGGCGTGCAGCACGTGGTCACACGATCGGGCCACATCCTCCGACCCGCGCACCTCGCCACGCTCGATGCGCCCCAGCAGGCTCCAGTCGTAGTGCACCAGCCCGCCCAGCTTCCGCAAGCTCAATGCCGCCTGCCGCCGCCGCGCTCGCAACTCCTGCCCGAATTCGCTCATGGTGTGCTCCCCAGCATCCGTGTGGCGTCCTTTGTGGAGCCACATGCCACACCTGACATTCTCGCAGGTCACAAGGGATCCTTGGGGGGCAGCCCGGAAGGGTTTGCCTCGCGGCAGGGGGGCCGGTTGAGCCATCCCCAGCAGCTCCCCTGCCACCCTGCCGCGACCCGACGCCGTTGGAGGTGCGTGGTGCAGAGACCGAGCAACGAGCGGACCACGCCGCCGTCCGCGCCCGCCGACCGGGTGACCCCGAACATGCCCCGCCCCGACCGGTGGGACCGCCCGGACAGGTGGCAGCGGTGACCCACGACGTGGACGTGCCCGCCGGAACCGTGCTGCGCCTAGCGGCGGGAGAGTGGTGGCAGCAGCCCCGAACCCAAACGACGACTGGCCTCACCGTGACCGTGGTGGCCGTCTACCGGCAGGTCGTGGGCGGTCGGGTGTGGATGCAGGGGCACACGTGCGCGGCCGGAGAATGCGGCGGAGCGTGGTGTTTCGAGGGGCAGGTGGCGGTGGTGGCAGTGCAGCGGAACCGGTGACACGGTTGGCATGAAGGCGCTCTGACGCACGACGACGCCCCTGCCTCGCATCGAGGTGGGGCGTCGTCCTGTGCCCGGTGTCTTTGTGGTGGGTGAACTCCCGTGCTCACCATGTGCATACCGACTACCCATTTGCGGGATGAAGATGTATAGTCAGGTAGCGTTCACTGGTAGGAGGTAAAGACCATGGAGAAGCCCCGCTACATTGTGCAGCCCGGCCCCCGCCCCGGAGTGTGGACCGTCGTCGACACCGTCAACGGGCAAGTCGTCATGCGGGAACGCGACGAGACGATGATCCGCAGGTTCGCCGAGGCCCGTAACAACCTGCCGCCCCAGCCCGCCACCCCGGCCCCCTCCCCGGCCGCCCCGGCGCGCCAGACCGGCTGGTCCAACGCGGCCAAGCGCCGCTCCGGTCGGACCGGCCGCAGCCACCCCCTCGGTGAGGTGATCGAGACCGGTGACGGCCACACCGTCTACACGGACACCGCCTTCGGCGGCGGGCGGGTCCAGATTTGGGACGAGTCCTGACCGGATCGGCCCACACGCCCCCACCGCAGCAAGCGAGGAGCAGCATCATGCAGTTGACCGAAGTGCAGCGGGCTGCGTTGCTCGACCGGGCGGTAGAGGCGGTCCGGGCCCGGTACGCCGTCGGACCGGACACCGACCCGGGCGAGGTGACCCGCCTCGCTGAACTGGCCCGCCTGGCGGTGACCGACGCGGTGACCCGGGGCGACCACATCCACACCCTAATCAGCCACCGCGCCGGGGTGTCCGGGCTGCTGGTCATCGACCTGATCGCCGACTGGCCGGCGCAGGGAAAGGCCCTCGCCGTCGAGCGCCACGCGGCGGCCCGATACGCCGAGCAGGTGCGGCAACGCACCATGACGCACGCCCGGCAGCGGGTCGGCGCGCAGGGGCACGGGGCGAAAGCGGAGATGGCACGGCAGTTCGGTGTGACCCGCAAGTCGGTGGACGCCTGGATCGACCACCCGGGAAAGGAATAATGGCAGCCTCCCCCAACTGTTGGCCCCTGGACGACATCGCCGCCTGCGGTGACCTAGCCGCAGCCCTCGGAGTCCGCAACAGCGCCATCAACAACTGGGCCAACCGGTATCCGGATTTCCCTGCCCCGCTTCGGGTGCTGTCCACCGGCCCGGTCTGGTCACTCCAGCAGGTACGGGCGTGGCACGACGGCCGAACCTGGCACCCGGGCAAGCACAAGAGCTAGCAGACGGAGAGAGCGACCGCCCCGAGATGATCGAAGAACCTCGGGGCGGCCACCCCATCGTAGAACCACCACACGAGAGGAAGACCCATGGGCAAACTTGAGGCGGCCGTGGCGTACCGGGAGCGGTTCCTGGCTGCGGGCGGAAGCAGCGGAAAGAACGGGCGGGCATGGCAGCTCGCGGGCATCAACCCGAGGGACGCCGCCGAACTGGAGTCGAAGGGGTACACCCCCGAGGCGGTGAAGGCCCGCATCGACGCGCAGCCGATCAAGTGGGGCGACGAACGGGACGCCGAGGCGGCCATCGACGCGATGCTGGACGGCCCCCCGGCGAACTGAACCCCCAGACACCATCACAGCCGACCAGGAGAACACCATGACCATGACCACGCATGCACTGACGGGCAGCGACAAGGAAGTCAGGTGGGCCACCGCGATACGTGACGAGACGATCGCCGAGCTCGCCGCCGTCGACCCCACCCACCGGGCCGACACCACCCGGATCCTTCACCAAGTCACCGACGCGACCTGGTGGATCGAAACCCGCAACATCCCCGGCGACGAGTGGCCCGCCCGCCTCGGAATCACCAGCCCGGCACACGAGCAGCGGCCCCTCCACAGGGTCAGCGAAGGATCCCGGCAGCGTCTCGCCGACCGCATGCACACCGCCGAGCGGATCCGCGCCGCCCTCGACACCACCGGGGTCCACCGCACCGCCTACGGGCTGACCATCAGCATCAACGACACCCTCGGTCTCCACCAGATCGACTGCTCCGGCCGCACCGACAGCCGCAAGGCCGCCCGGCTGGCCTTGGCAGACCAGCTCGTTGCCGGGCTGGCCACGGCCGGCTGCGAGGTACCCGACGAGGCGCGGAAGATCCTCGCCAACGGCGGCGTGATCACGATCGGGGGGCAGCGGTGAACTGGCCTCCCGTGTACGTCGACCTCCTCGGCGAACGTCACGACTGGGACGCGGTCGCCGAGAGCGATCCGGAGACTGAGTACGACGACGGCAGCGAGCCGATCACCTACCGGGAGTTGGCGTTCGACATCTGCGACCGGTGGGGTGGCATCGAGGAATTCCTCAACGATCAGTGGAGCCGCCAAGTTTCCTAGCCCAGCAGCAGCAAGCCGCCCCCACCTCAGCGTGAGGTGGGGGCGGTGTCGTGTGCGGGTACAGGGAGGCGTGGACCGCGATCACTGGCGCAACCTGGCCGCCAGGCACACCCGCTCCGACGCCGAACCGCGACGGTGCCGAGACTGCGCCGCCTGCTGGCCGTGCGACTACCGGCAGCGCGCCGACCGAGAACTCAACCCGCACCGTTTCGTCTGACCCTCCGCAGGAAGGGCGAACCGCAACCCGTCAGAAACCCGACCAGCCGACCCAACACCAGCCCACCCGCCGCTACCCTGCCCCCCGTGAAACCCACCCGCCTAGCCGCCGCCCTCACCGCAGCCACCCTCACCGCCTGCGGCAGTCAACCCGTCACCACCCCCGAGCCCGCCGCCACCACACCCCCACCCCTACTCATCCGAGGAGACATACTCGTCCCCCTCCCACACTTCCGCTGGGACAAAGGCCAAGGATGCTGGGGGGCCGAACAGCACGCCGACCTGCGCCAAGACGCACGCGTCACCATCACCGACAACACCGGCACCACCGTCGCCATGGGCAAACTCGAACTCGGCAGCGTCACCATGAACCCCGCCGACCGTGAACGCGCCCAGCTGTGCACATTCACCTTCCGCATCGAAGGCGTGCCAGCCGGCGGCCAGTTCTACACCGTCACCGCCGGCAACGTCACCGAACAGTTCCCCGCCGCCGAACTCGCCCAACCCGTCCGCCTCCACGCCCGCTAGTACGCACACGGAAGCGGCCCCACCCCGACAACAGGTAGGGCCGCTTCACACCAGGTCAGCGGCGGCGCGCGGTCGGAGTCGACGCCACCACCGCAGTCACCCCGAACACCACCCCAAACCCCCACGACCACACAGTGTTGCCCCCGCACACACCCGCGAGACCCGCGAACACCACGGCAACCAGTAGACGGGTCACCCTGCACCCCCCGAGCCCTTGCGGGGGCGCCCGCCACCCGCACCCTGACCGACCATGCCCGCCCTCCACCTGTCCAGGGCTGCAAGCTGCCGGGGTAGCCAGTACGGAGCCACCCCACGCCCCACTTCGTCGGCGTTGTACGCGGCAGGGAACGGCCGGTGTTCGTAGATGCCGCCCGGCCGGGACCGCTGCACCCACGTGTAGACCGTGCGTGCCTTCACCCCGTACCGCTGGCACAGTTCGGCGACGTCCACGAACGGCTTACGCGGGTCGGGGCGGACAGTGTCGGCGGGCGCGGGCATGGTGGGCTCCTGCTCGTAGATGAAACACACTTAAGTTGCGGATCGGTTTGTGTGCAACTGCTGGCCTACGGACCTGGCCGGCGCCCCCTGGGTCGCTCGGCGCACCAGTCTGTGTCCAGTTCGTCAAGCTCACGCCCACGACCGGCGGGCAGGGTACCCCGCCGCTTCTGGTAGCGCTGCTGTGCAAGCCACGCACCGAGACGCACTGAATCTTCAACATGTGCGACCGGAACTCGCAGGTGCCCGTGCCGCCGGACGTAGGTGCGAGCCGCCGCGAGCCCTTGCCGCCATGCTGCGTCCTGCGGTTCCCATTCGATACCCAGACGGTCGAGTGCCGTCACCTTCTCCGGCGCAATCCTGCCCAGGCGGTAGTCTCTGCGGCGGTTTCGAAGCCACCACGACAGATTCACGCCGGCGTACTCGCCCCCCTCGGGCACGTTCAGATGTCCGAAGTCGCGACAGAATTCGGCCGCTGCGGCATACCCGGCATCCCAGTCTCTGCTATGCACTTCCTTGACCCAAGCTTTCGCTGCGCAGGCTCATCGGCGTTCGCCCCATTCGCACCCGTGACGCCAGCTCACGTCGAGCGCATCCAAGTCGCGCAGCCGATCGGCATTCAGGATCGCGCGCCGGTACTCGTATCGCTGATCTGAGAGGAACTTCCCGAGTCGGTAGCCGTCTTCGATGTGCGCGGTCGGTGCCCGCAGATCCCCGTGCCGCGCCAGGTACAACCGGGCGGCTTCCATCGCCACCACCGGCGCCTGCCTGCGAGACACCGCCCGCCCACCCTCAGGCCGCCCGGTCTCCTCCCGGCGCTCCCCACCCGCCTCAACGGGCTCCAAGGTCACGCCCAGCTGATCCCACAAGTGGCGGGGCAGCTCGCTGCTCTTCCGCCGCCGCCCCGTGGACGGGTAGGCGGCACGCTCGTCTTCGGTGACGACGACACTGTTCGTGCGGCTCCGCACCCGCCCGATGATCGGGTGGTGTGCACTCTTGGCGTATCGGATCCAGTCGCCCACCTGGACGTCGTCGAACGCCAGCGGCGCAAAGTCGGCGCGGGCTGCCGTTGGTGCGTAGTCCGGGAGTGCGGACGCGTCTGCAGACAGCCGCAACGTGGCCATCCACGCCGAACGGTCGAACCCGGGGAAGCGGGCGGCCATATCGTCGGCGATTCCGTCGGCCAGCACCTCGGCGACCCGTCGCACCTGTTCGCGGCTGAGGTCCGACAGCAGGCCGCCGACCTCTGTCGCGTCGGCCGCACGGGCGGCCCCGGTCCGCAGTGATTCGGCCAGAACCTCGGAATCCCGTGGGTGCATCGTCGATCCTTCCCTCTGATGAAACCAGGCTAGTAGCAGCAAGAGGTAGACGCAATAATTTACGCAAGGTATGGGGGGTGTTGGCCCGCCGAAACCAGCCGACACCCCACCACAACCCGATCAGGCAACCAGGTCGAACAGCGCCAACTGGCCGGCGAACTCCCGCCGACGCGCCACCGGCGCCGCCTCACCCCACAACCGCAGCCGCGCCAGCGGTGCCAGACACAACACGGCCGGCGCAGCCTCCACCACCACCACGCCCGGCCGGTCCTCCTCCGGCCGCTGCGCATCCCCCCGGGCAGCGTCCCGCAACGCCGCCCCAATCTGATCCTGCCGGGCCGTCGCCGCCGCCAACTCGTCCGCGTGCGGGAACCGGGCACCCGTCAACGCCCGCGCCTCCCCGGACCGCTCCCGCTGATCCGCAGCCGCCGCCCGACGGGCTTGCGACGTCGCCGCCGCCCCGTCGATCACCATCCCGACCTCTTCCACGATGCGGCCCGCGTGCCGCTCATCCAGCCACCCCCGGACAAGACGCACCACCACCGGCGCCTGCCCGCCTGCCCGCAGCACCGCCTCAGGGTGCCGCTCCTCACGGCCGCCCAACGCCGTGTACGTGTCGAACGTGACCCGCACCCCCCGCACAGTGCACCGCCGCCACGTCACCCCCCGGTGAAGGGCATCCGCCGCCATGCCGGCCAGGTGCACGGCCTGCCCGCCGTCCTCTACCGGCTCCCCCAGGTGGTCGACCAACGCCGGCCCCGACCAGCTACCGGCAGCCTCCGCCACCGCAGCGAGCGCATCCGCCTCCACCGTCAACGACGCCGCCCGACGCTCCGCCTCCTCCGCTTCACCGGTCAAGCGCCGCTGCGTGCGCGTGTGCGCCGTCGACAGCGACCGCAGGCGGGCAACCGTCGCGTCAACCCCCGCCTTGTCCAGTAGCAGCGGGTTGCCGGTCGCAAGGGCCTTGATCTGGCCGTAGTCAAGCGACCCGTCCCCGATGTCCTCCACCTCACGCGCCGTGCCGGACCCGGTCAACACCTGGTCAATGAATCGGCGCTTACGCTCCAACGCCTGCCACATGTACGAGTCGAACGAACCTTCGGTGACGTACCGGTAGATGGCCACCTCGGCGTTCAAGTTCCCCGGGCGCAGGCCGCGCCCGTCACGCTGCTCAAGGTCCGCCGGCCGCCACGGCGCGTCAACGTGATGCATAGCCACCACCCGGTCTTGAACGTTGGTGCCCACACCGAGCTTGTCGGTAGACCCCATCAGCACCGACACCCGACCGGCCCGGCACTGCGCAAACAGCTCCGCCTTAGCCGCATCCGTGTCCGCGTCGTGGATGAACCGCACCCGCCCGGCAGGCACCCCCGCCGCGATCAAACCGGCCCGGATCTTGCCGTACACCTGCGCGTCACCCGGCCTAGGCGTACCCAGGTCGCAGAACACCACTTGCAGCGTCCCCGTCACCCCGCGCCCCTCATCGCCCGGGTAGGTGATGTCCCGCGTGTCGTGATAGATGGCCGCCACCTGCGCCACCACCGCCGGGATCTTGCCGTGCGCGTCGATCTCCGCCAACTCCCGACCCAACTCCACCACGTCGCCGGTGTCGTCGAACCGGTCGAACGCATCCGCGACCTGCCGGCCGGCGCTCTCCGGCATCCCCGCACCCTCGTCAATGCCCACAAGCGCCGGATCCAACGCGGCTTTACGCCCGTCGGAGCAGATTTTCAGCATGTTGTCTTTGCCCGGCTTGCTGCTACCGCCCTTGCACCGGTCGGCCCGGTCCGACAGGTCCGCCACATAGGCCCGCTGTGCCGCCGTCGCCGGTGACATCACGTTGTGCAAGGCCGCCGCCGGGCGTCGCAACCCCAACGTTTCGGCGGTCTGCACGTCCGCGACCTCAGCGAACAACGCCCGCAACTCAGGAACGTTCGTGAACTTCGCCGGCCGGCGCTTCGTCCGGAACGAAACCCCGTCCGGTGCCACCTCCACCGCCGACACCATCTCGACGAAGTTCGCCGCCCACGCGTCCGGGGTGTCCATGCCCAGCTCGGCCAGACGGCCCGGGTTGAGGTAGTGCTGCATGACGTACAGCTCAAGCATCGTGTTGCTGACCGGCGTGCCGGTGAAGCCGGTACACACCCGGTCGGAACGCTCCCGCAGCCACGCAAGTTTCATGTCAAGATCCGTGGCGCGCTTCGACGGGGACAGAGTGAACCCATCCGTACGGACCGGCACCGCAAGATTCTTGAAATAGTGGAACTCGTCAATGAGTAGGTAGTCGCAACCCAACTGCTCAAACGTCAACCCGTCGTCAACCCGATGCGACAACAGCTCACGAGACTTCGCCCGCATCGTGTCGGCCATCTTCGCCAACTGCTTGACGCTGCGCGCCTCGCCCTGCCCCGCCTTGTCAGCCCACCGGATGGCCTGCCGGAACGCCTCCACCCGCTTAGCCAAGTAGCTGGCCTGCGTGTGCGGGTGCACCGGAATCGACGTGAACGCCGAGTGGGTGATCACCACCGCATCCCACGACCCGAACGCCGCCCGCGCCGCAAACAACTTCCGCCCGTACGAATCGCCCAGCTCATCCTTACCGGCCATGAGGATTCGCGCCCCCGGGAACCACTGCCGGCCCTGACGTGCCGTCTCCTCCAACAAGTGGTTCGGCACCACTAGCAGCGGCTTACGGGCCAACCCCAACCGGCGCAGCGACGTCGCCAACATGAACATCGTCCCCGTCTTACCCGCCCCCACCGAATGCGCGCACAGGGCGGCCGGGGTGCACAGCGACCGGTACACCATGCTCCGCTGATGCGCGTACGGGGTGAACGTGTCACCCAACCCGGGGAACGTCAGATGCGCGCCGTCGAACTCCCGCAGCCTCACCGCGTTGAAACGCTGGTTGTAGTCGGCTGCCAGCCGGTCCGCGCGGGCCGGATCCTCCCACACCCATTCGGCGAACCGCGCCGACAGTGCGGCTTGCTTCTGCTCCGCCTCCATCGTCGCCGCCTCGTTACGCACCGACCGATCCCCGTCGGGCGTGCTCACCCGGTCGTACACCACCGGGATTTTCCCGTTCAACGCCAGTTCGGCCAGACGGTAGGCGTGCTGCCGGTCCGTGCCCCACTCCGCCGTCGCCGCCGGCATGCTGCGCGCGAAAACGTCAGCCTCCACCTCCCACGCCGCCGTAACCGGCAGGTGCACCACCCTCGGCCGCCGGCCGAGAAGTTCGGCCAGGAAGTCGGCGACGTCGTCGGCAGGAATCCACGGCGCACCCAACCGGGCCCGAATCTCGCCCGGCTCCAAATCGGTCGGCTGCACACCCTCCAACGCGGTCACGTTCCGCGCCAACTCCGCATTGCGCCCGGCCGCCACACGGGCAGCCGACAACTTCGCCCGAACATCCCCAGACAGGTACTCGTCAGCGGGCACCCACACCCCGGACGCCGGATCCCGGTACACGAGGTCACCCAACAGACCCGGCACCTCGGCCGGCTCCACCCCCAACAGCCCGGCCACCGTCGGCACATCCACGTATCCAACCTGGTCGAGGCACAACGCGAGCGCGTCCCCCGGAGTGTCCGCCCGGTCACGGGGCACGGCCGGACGGTTCACCCGCCGGGACAGGATCGCCGCCGGACGCCCGACCCCCGCAGCGTCGTCCCAATCCTCTAGCGCCAGCACCGCAACGTAGTCAGGGTCACGGCGGAACCCGCCCATCGTCGGCCGGGTACGGGTCGGCACCTCCACCACCCGCGCCCCCGTCTTCGGATGCGCGACGGCGGTCACGCTGCCCGCCTCCACCTCAGCAGCGAGGTCGCTGCCCGCCTTCACCGCCTTGAACCGGGTGCCGACCGTGCACCGGTTGAGGAAACCGTGCCGGGGCACGTACTCCTCATAGGCCGCACGTAGCCGCCCGCGCAACGGCTCCAACGCCCCGTCCGTGGTCGCAGGGTCGGACTCCGCCGCCGCCAACTCCAACGCCAGGTCACGCAACCCGATCAGCGCCGACAGTTCCCGCAGCGTGTCACCGCCCACCGGTCGCGCCTCACCCCTCACCGCACGCGTCACCGGCGTGAGCTTCCCGTGCTGAACCTGCCACGCCTGCCCGTCGACCAGGTGAAACGAACCCTCCTTGCGTCCCTCACTGTCGGCCAGCGGCACCGCCGGGGCGGACGGGACGGTGTCGACCACCGCATAGGCCAAACCCTCCGACCGGGCGAGGTCGGCGAACCCGGCACCGGCCTTCACCATGTCGGCGGCCACCGCGACCGGGTCCGCGCCGCCGTCACGGTCAACCCGCAACGTCCGCCCGTACTGGGCAGCCCGGTCGGCGCCCAGCGTGCCCAGGATCAGGCCGCGCCCGTCACCGAAACAGGCGTTGACCGACTGTCCGGGGAAACCGTCGGCGGGCTGCGAGTCACGCCACCCCAGATATCCGGACGGGTCCCCCGCGCCGCGCTTGCGCAGGATCAGCACATCGGTCAACGGCGACGTTCCCTCACCCGCAAACACCTCATTGGGCAGCCGCACCGCACCCACGAACGCGGCCATGCCCGCGATGAGCGCCCGCGCCTTACCGCCGGTGGAGTCCAGCGAATACCGGGAGGTGATCAGCACCGCCACCCCGCCCGGACGTAGCGCCCGCACCGCCCGCCACACAAAGTAGTCATGGAGGCTGCCCCGCACCCCGGCCGGCGCGCACACGTCATGAACGGGCACATTCCCGAACGGCACGTTGCCGATCACCGCGTTGACGCTGCCCTCCGGCACCGCCGACTCTTCAAACGGCGCGGCGATGATCTCCGCCCCCGGGTGCAGTGCCGCCGCGATCCCGGCCGTGGTCGGGTCACGCTCCACACCCACCATCCGCACCGGCTCCCGCAGGTCGGTCGGCGCGTACTGCATGAACACCCCGGCCCCGCAGCCCGGCTCCAACACCCGTCCGCCGTCGAACCCGAACGCTCGCAGCACATCCCACATGCCGCGTGCGACAGCCGGGGGCGTGTAGAACGCGTTGTACGTGGCCGATTCGCCGGCCTCCAGCTCGGCGGGGGTGAGCAGTTCGGCCAGGTCGTCGGCGACCGTTGCCCACCCGCCGCGCCGTTCCTCGGCGAACACCGGTGCGAGCGGCCCCCAACCCTGCCAGGCGGCGAGCGTGGCGCGCTGGGCGTCGTCGGGGGTGGGTCCGGCGGCGCGCAGCGTGTGGAGGGTCCGCACGGCGTCGACGGCGGCGCGTGCCCGGGTGAGCGGTCCGCCGTTCTCGCGGGTGGCGTAGGGGTCGGTGTGTGCGCTCATGCTCTCTGATCCTCCGAAACTTTGCGTCAACTAATGATTCAAGGTAGGCGGCGGAATCGTGCACGGCAACCCCGCCAACCACCTGTCAGAAAAACGCCAGCTGCCCCGGCCACACCGGCCGCGACGGCGGCGGCAACACCACCACCGGCGCAACCTCCACCGAAACCGACGCAACCGTCACCGGCGCGGGCTCCACCTCCACCGGCGGAACCTCACCCACCGACACCACACGCGGCCGAGTGAAATACCCGAACAACGGATCATCCTGCGACGGCTGCACAGTCGCCGTCACCGTCACCACCCGCCCCCGCAGCCCCTTACGCCACCGATCCCAACCCACCGACGTCGTGTCCTCCGGATCCATCGACCGGGGAACCGAACCCCACGCCTTCCAACCGTCGGCATGCTGTAGCAGCATCTTGTGACCGCCCCGCCCCGGATACAGGCCGTCCTGATAGCGGACCGTCAACACGGTCCCCGAAAACGTGAGCTTCCCTGCCGGCACCTCCACCCCCGCCGCGAGCGCCGCCAACGCCTCCGCCTCACGCGCAGCCTCCCGCGCGTCCTGTTCCCGATCCCGCTGCACACCCCGCGCCGCCGCCTCCGCCTGCCGGGGCGTCATCACCCCACGCCGCAACGCGTCCCGCATGTCCCACATGAACCCGCCCGCATCCGCGTACCGGTCCGTGAGCAACACCGCTAGGTCCGGAAACGCCGCGATCAGCTCGTCACGCGCCGCCACCCGCTTAGCGACCGCCGCAGCCTGCCGGGCCGCGTGCTCCGCCCGCCGCCGTTCCTGCGCGGCAATGACACTCTCTTGCTCCCACACCGGCACCAACTCAATGCGCAGGTTCCACCGGCCATGGTTCGCACCCCCGCACAGACACGAGCAGTTCGGCCCGCTTGCGCCCATACACCGCCCGTCGCACGGCGTTTCAGAATGCTCCCCGAACACGAGACGCAACCGCACACGCTCCCCGCAATGCGGGCACACACTCGCCGTGTCCGCCGTGACGCCGTCGGTGGCGATACCCGAACCACATCCCCCGCAGCTACCGACGGCGCGGCCGGTGGAGGTGCGCCGAGACTTAACCATTCGTGCACTCATGCTGTGGCGTCCCCAATCTCCCCCGGGCGGGGCCGACCGACAGTCAACCCCGCCGTAATAAATGACGCAAACTAGGCCGCAGAGAAGGCGGGCACATGCCGGGCAACAACCCTGTCAATCGCCGCCCACACCGCCGACACATCCGCCCCGGCCGGCACCTCCACCCGCACCACCACGTAACCCGTCGGCCGAGCCACCGTCGGCCGGTCCGCCTCCACCACCACGGAAACACCCGCCAGCGGGCCGGAAACCCGCACAGCCGCCGCCAAGTCCCGTCGCACATCCCGCAGCACCGCCCGCACCCGCGTACCCGGCGCGTACGCGTACCGGCCATGTTCACCCACAGCCGACACCACCACCGGGGCAACCGCCTCCACCACCGGCGCGACCGGTGCCACCACCACCGGCTGCGGCTCCACCACCGGCACCGGACGGGCCGACACCCGCGCCAACGCAGCCGCCACCCGCGCAGGCACCACCGGCGACGACACCACACGAGCAGGGGCCGGAGACACCGGCACCGGCATACGATCCGCCTCCCACCCCGCAACCACCGGCGCAAGCGTGTCCGGCACCACCGGCTGCGACAGCACCACCTCCGACACCACCCACGCCGCAACACCGTCCACCCACACCGCCCGGCCCGCAGCCTCACCACCACCGGCCAACGGCACCCGCCAACACCACCCACCGTCCCGCCGGGTCACCTTCACCCGCCCGGCCAGGTCCCGCCCGGCAAGCTCCCGCAGAATCGCCGCGTGCGGAAACTCCCGCCGGTCGCGGACAGCCGGGAGTTTCCG